>CALCTT010000070.1 GCA_937906895.1 uncultured Clostridia bacterium
TTGATTGATAAAAAAGTCGTTAGAACAAATTATAATATATCTCATTGGGATGATGTTTTGTCATCAAGATGTTTCAAACGACCACATCATAGTTATATCGTTAATTTGAATTATGTAGCAGAAGTAACTCAAGAGTATGCGTATTTAAAATATAGAAATAATCAATATACAATTTATACTTCACAAAGAAAGGTTAGAAAGTTCAAAAAAGCATTTCTAAATTTTGGGAAAGATAAATAGATATTTTTACGATAAAAAACCGACAGAATTTTAGTCCTGTCAGTTTTGTGTAATATTAGGATTTAATCGATACAATGATTTGTAAGAGTAGGCAAGTAAGCCTTAACCAATTGAAGACATAGAACTGTCTTTTGTTAAGTATTTCATTGGCCATTTTTCAATTTTTCATATATCTCTGATGTAAAGCCCTCAAATACTATTCCCTTTTGTAATAAATCCTCTAAAATTACATATGCTTTGGAAAAACATTCTTCTTGTATATTTTTTGACACATTTAAATTTAATTCATTACAAACTTGTTGTGTGAACTTAGAAAAATCACTTTTTTCATCGTTGAGTAGCAAACCCATATTATAATACGCTTTTGCTGACACATCAATATTCGTCTGTTTCGCAACTTCACAATACAATGAAAGTATCTCCCAGGGTGTATAGTCTTCTTTGAAATGAGCATAATGTTTTGCTAAAAAATCAGCAAATTTTAGGTAAGCTAACGGACTTTCCTTTTCTATTGCTGTTTTATAACACTCGATTGCCTGATTAAACCACATTTCTTGTTCAGAATATAGATAAGCACGATTTAATAAGGCATATGGATCTCCACCTTTATCTGCTTTTACAAAGTATTCAATTTCTTTCATGAAATCTCGCTTTAACCCCGCAAACTCTTTTGTATAGAATTTTCCAATACTGTTATATGCTTTGGGGTAATCCAAAGAAGCAGATTTTTCATAATATTTAAGGGCTGTTTTTTGGCTTTCGACATCATTGTTCTTCGAATTTGGAGCTTCTCCGTGTTCGTACATCCATCCAATATGCCAAGCTGCTACACCAGTTAAATCATATTTTTCTGCTTCCATGTATAATTCATAAGCTTTTACATGATTTTTATCAATAATAATCTTTTTTCCATTTGTTAAACCACTATAATATAGATTTGCCAGATAAATAGCAGATTCCGAATGATGATGTGTAGTTGCAGCCTCTTCTAACATGTGATATTTGCTTAGTTCATAAGTATTAACACCCATTGCAATATTAAAAAGGATTTCGCCTTTATCCGACTTTTTTTCTAATCGAAGAATTCTCTTTATTTCTTCCAAATCTTCCAAACTTTTTGTATATTTATCAAATTGAACTTTGGCTTTTTTTACTTTTGACACTGCAAAATTTAAAATCGTGTATAAAACAAATAAAATAAAAAACACAAAAAGTAATAAAACACCCAAATTAACGTCTCGTCCTAAAACAGTAAATATGTTTTTATCAAGTGTTTTGTCTTTGAGTATAACATACGAAAAAATTTCACTTAAACAAAATACTATAAAGGAAATTAGAAAGCTCTTTTGTTTTAAATACTCATATAAACCCAAATCAAATGCTTTATTTCTTTTATTTTTCATATTTATTATCCCTTCTAAGTTGAATTGTATTTTATGAAGAATGTTCTACTAAATATTGAATGGTAAGTAAATTTGTTTTTGTTATAAAAAAGATTTTTCAACAGAAAATTAGTGCTATTAGCTATAAATTGAAAATTGATTAGTACAAACGTTAGAATTCAAAAGTTCATTATAATATATAGAATCGTCGTCTGTGCACTTTTTTACTTTTCAAGTGTGCAATTTGCAAAGCCATATACAATTTTGTTTCCACAAACTTCAAGTTTAAGGTTATCTGCATAATTCAAATCAATAGTAATCGCAGTAGGTGGCTTTTGTCCACTAAGAGAATACTCTGTCTTATATTCTCCATTAAGATAAACCTTCAATGTAGCATCTTCTATACCCAAATCACTTCTATTAACACGAGCAACATTAATATATAATTTTGAGTATTTACCTTTCAAGTCAAACAGGGCATAACCATTTCCTTCACCGAAAATAGAGTAGTTATCAGAACCAATCGTAAATCCTTTGTTAAAAGTATCACTACCCATAGAAAATGTTTCACCTTTTGAGGGCTGGTATATGGTGAGATATTTTCCATCATATATTACATTTTCATCTATTAAATCTACTTTGCTTTCAGTTAAGACTTCGTTGTTTTCACTGAAAAACACTACATTATTAGACTTATCAAATACAGGTTTATTTTCCCAAATTCGCCAACACATATCGGAAGAAAAATATGTATTACCATCAACCTCTACAACGCCTTTACCTATAGAATTTTCTTTTTTGAGTCCCTCAATGACCAAAGCAGGGCTATATATGTTGGCATCAACCATATCTTCAAGCTGATTCTTTAATTGCACATTTTCATTAGAAATGGAATCTATGGTTTGCTCTAAATCACCTCGCTCCTTAATGGCTATCTCAAGAGCTTGTTCTAGCTCCATATTTTCTTCTACATTTTCAAAACGTCCGACTAAAGATTTCACCATAGCCTGTTCCTGATTATTTTGTATAATAACAGGTAATACCGCACAAAGAATAGGAATTATGATATTGTAAATCTTTTCTCTGCGAATTCGCTTTTTCCAATCCATACTTATTCTCCTTAATTTGTTTTATCTTCTTACAATATAATCGTATTAAAATGACATTTTGTGACAAGACTTTTGCGTTTTCTCAAAAAAATTTAGCCGATGAGATTTAATATCTCATCGGCTTTGGTGTTGTATTAGATTGTTTTTAGAAATTAAATTTATAATATTAAAAAATTTTTACAAAATTTTGTTATTTCAAGTTGACAAAAAATATTTGCTGGGAAAAACAATAAATGAATCTAATGAAAGGAGAAAAATATGATGTTGATTAATGCAAATGATGTTGAACAGAGCACATGTGATAGCAGTTTGTCTTTGGATGAGAGGCTCGACATTGCACGTCAGCGGAGCGAAAAAACAATAAAGTCCGTTGGAACTGAACCAGATGATTTTATTTTAGAATTATAAGTATAAATTCGGTTTGGTGCAAAAAAGCCGATGGTGTCATATGCAACATCACCGGCTATTTTATAGTGTTGAGTTTTAGTTATAAATTAAAAGAATTTACAGTCAGGGCAGGTGGAGACCTGCCCCTACGAAATCAACTGTCATTTCCTAAGGAACACATAGAACCGTCCCCTGTGCACTCTTAAGGAACACATAGAACCGTCCCCTGTGCACCACCCTGTGCACCACCCTGTGCACTACTTAATTGTTAATCACTCGAACACAGAGAACCGTCCCCTGTCTTATTTCACTGATTGGTTTATGCCCAAAATTTATCGATAAGTATAATTCCTAAAGCACAAAGAACAAAAACTATCACGCACGGAATTAAGGTTGATTTCAATAATCTTTTTCCTTGTTCTGAGATATAACCTCTCTTGTAGGCTAAATATGATGAATATCCCAAAACAACAAACATAGAAATTACCAATATCAAGGAAATAACATCTACTAAATTAATCCAGAAAAATGATACTTCAAATTCATGCACATATCGATAGAAAAAAGCAACAATCATCATTGGTATCATACAATAAAAAACATATTTATATGGATGAGCGGGTTTCTTTTTATTCAAATCGAAGATTGAATATATTGAGAAAACAATTACCAATGCAACAACTATAGTATATGATGTGAACGACATAGAACTAAATAATCTATACATTTTTCCTCTCCTTACTTTAACCAAGTGCGACGGGCTTCATCTTCTGCTAAAGAGATGGCAACACCAAAACCTACTGATAATACCGCCGTAGCCACCGGTCCTACACCCGATGCGACAATTAAAGCACCGGCAGCAAGGGTTACAGCTGTAGAGCCTGCTGTTATTAATGTTGAAATAGCAAGATTTTTAGGGTCATTACCATACTGGTCAAAATCCCAGCACAGTTGATATGCTGTGGTTGCTAATGACATCAAACCAAATCCGTCAATATTTGAAAAGGCTTTTATTTCATGACCATAAGGAATCAAATATAATATATTTGTCTTATTAATTGATGACATTACATTTTTAGCAATATCATCTCCCAGTGATTCCGTAGTAACATTTACAACGGTTTCTACAGTTTGAGTTACATTCTTATCAATTTTGTCTATGGTGTAGTTCTTTTCTGCTATTGCAACTGCTTTTCTAACTATATTTCCTGCAGACCCGGCCCATGCATTAGGGTCTGCTGAAAGGGCCATTAAATAATCCGTATCAGTAGCTGTTCCGTTAACTATATTCAATGCCCAAACCGGCACAGGGTCACAGCCTGTATAATCAACCATATTCACCGGATTATTCATACAATACGCAAACATATTCTTGTCAAGCATACCTTGACCTGTCTGCACATATGAGTCTGCACTCGCAAATCTGCCCCACTCAGCAATGTAATATCTTGAATTGAGATAGTAGATAAACATACCCATCTCTAAATCAACATAATAACTGCGGTACATTATTGGGTTTTTACCAGCAAGACCAAAATCTGTTATATCATAACAAGCAGTTACCTTGCCCCATGCATCGTATTGATAAAGAACCTGTGCATAGCCGTTTTCGTCAAGAATGAGATATACATCGTTCTGTGCGTTCTTTACGTAATAATATGGTGTTCCGTTGTATTCAAAGCCGAATACATCACCGTTATTATCATACATAAATACGATTTCGTCATTGCCTGTTCTCTGTCCTGCGAGAATACTGCCGTTATAGAAATATTCTGTTGTAGTGGTTGTGCCTGTGGTCGGGTCAGTTACGATTTTCTTTGTTCGCTGACCGTCCATATTGTATTCATAGGAAACAAGCTCTGTTCCGTTTTGACTGATATTTTCAAGTCTTCTGCCATTCCAATCCATTGTAACATTACCGATATTTGTTATATTACCGATTTCATCACTAACGAATGTGTAAAGGGTAGAGGTGGTAGAAGATGTTGAGTAAGTTGAAACATTTGATGCGGTCGATTCGTGATTCGACCCTGCATTAACAACTGCATTTTCCGTTAAATCAACTACATTGTAATTGTTGCCGAATAATCTTGAAGCAAGAGAGCTTGTTGTTGATGAAACATTATTGAGTGAATATGCACTTGAAGATGAGCCTGAATATGTTGTTTCAGTTATCTTTGTGAGCATATCAGGCCACAGGCTGTTTTCGTAATGATATTCTGTGGTATTTATTGGTGTTGAGGGGAGTGTGCCTGTTGTATAAGCATATTTGTGCTTATACTTAATATTACCGTTAATATACTCATAAGTATAGGTTACATCTTCATATCCAAGGTTCTCACGGACAAGCTGACCGAGATAATCATACTCATAGGTGTTATATTCTGAACCATCATAAATACTTGTGATATTACCAAGCTCATCATATTCATAAGTATGAGTTACACCCATAGATGAAAGTGATTTAAGCAGAGTTGTTGTTTTTGTGTCATCCACATCATAATAAGTGTATGTTGTATCAACGACAGGTAAATTAGGGGATGTACCATAAATCGGTATTGATTTATTAGTAAGTCTGCCTAAGCTGTCATAAGTATAATTAATGGCTTGTTTTCCGTTCCAGGTTACACCGTAAATCTGGTCAGGCATTTCACCCTTTGCCATATTACCATAACGGTAGCCTATATTCTGTGTACCTAAAGCAAAATTATGAGTTATACCTGTAAGATAATTTGTCTTATCTGCATAATTATAGTTAACGGATGCCTTTAACTGCAGAACAGAATTACCATACTGATAATCTTTTGTACCCACAAGTCTGCCTGCAAGGTCATAAACATATTTTGTTTCTGTGTTTGTCGAGAAATCTATTGTCCTTGCAAGATTACCGTCCGCACCATATTGGTACTGGATTTTATCTATACTACTGTTATTATAGCTCTTTTCGGTCAATCGGTCAAGATTATCGTAAGTGAATTTTATAAAATCTCCGTTACCGTAGATTTGTTTATTCAACTGACCTGCCGCACCATATTCAAGTATAGATAGATTTTGATAATTTGTTCCTTTACCTACCTGTGTCGCAGTTGTCCTGCCGTAAGCATCATAAAGGAATTTGTAATTTGTTCCACCGTTTACTGCTATTCTGCTTAATCTGTCGTTTTCGTAGAAGTAGAAGTTCATCATCAGGTCATAACCCTCGTCACGAGTGACACTTGAAACAGCATTCGTATTCGAGTTGTAATTATAACTTGTAATATATCCTTTTGCATCAGTAACGCTGGATAATGTTCCCTTATTTTCGTTATAATTGTAGCTTGTGACATTACCACGCTGGTCTGTCATTGTGCTGACAAAATTTCCGCTTGTAGAGTAAGTAGCAGAAGTTGAAATATAATCCTTCTGTGTTGCACCGCTTGAGGTTGTTATATCAGGGTAGAAATACCAACGCTGACTTTCGTCATTTGTTTTCTTTGTGCATTGTAAAATCTTGACCCTGTCGCTGTAATCTTTACTTGCATTTGGCTGACCGTCAACACACTTTGTATATTTACTTGTTTTTGTAAGAATTGTGAATGTACCATCACCGTTAGACTTAATTTTGAATTTGTAGTTATCTCCGGATGGTTTGGTTGCTGTGCTTATAATGCTCGCATTATTGGTGTTTGAGTTATTTGCAACAGCCATATAGTAGCCGTTGCCTCTTATACTCTTAAGATAATAAACACCCGTTTCTCCTGTTGCCTCAACAAGCCAAATTTGGTTTTTATTACCAGCGCTGTATCGCCAATTATGAACTTTTCCTGCAGTTTGTCCGTTGTCAATTACGTTTCCTGATTCAGCATTACGGATAATATAATGTTTTCCTGCCTTAATTGTCAGCGCCGGCTTATCTGCTTCAATTTTTGAGGAAGTTACATTGCCATTTTCGTCATAGATAAAGGAATAACGCTGACCATCAGTTGAAACTGCATTGTTTAAGTTATTTGTAGTACTATCGTATGAATAGAAATACTCACTGCCTGACGGATTAAGCATTTTTGCCATTTGGTCGCCTTTAAACGCAAAGCTTGATTTAGAATTTGCTAAATCAACTACTGAAGTAACATTTCCGTTGTCATCATAGTCATAAGTCTGACCAAATTCTTCTTTATAACAGAATCCGCCTGTCATTGCAACAGTATTAACATTGCTATAGTAGATTACTTCAAAGCAAAGATGATGATAGTCTGCAGGTGCTATCACCTTACCTGAAACAAACTGCCATGTTTTAAGGTCATCATTTATTGCAAGTTCTTCTGTGCCGATACAATTGTCACTGGAATCGTAAAAATGTAAAGCAAGGGCAAATCGCGGTGAATAAGCATCATTCTCTTTAAGACTGTTAATTGGTGCTGATTCGGCTTTAATCCATGAACCAATACCGAAAACATCACCTTTTTTGCCTGTATCTGGAACAGTATAAACGAGTTGTGAAAGTCCAAGCCATTCAGAAGTAGGGCTACCAACTTTAGAGATTGATTTTGAATATCCCGGCAAATCTGTTATTGAATTAACAGTTGCGGATGTTGACCACCTTGTTAATCCGTTGTTGAAAAGATTGTTTTCGAGCAAGTTGTAACTGCTTACTCCTGCACTCTTTTCAAGTTGTAAGTCATCAAACCAAACTGTAGCATCTGCTGTAAATGAACCGGTATCATAGCCAATTATCAATCTGACTTTTTCTCCTGATTCAACATCAAAAGAAATATCAAATCTTTCCCAACCGTCAGTTGAATTAATTGTTTCTGTATGACCTAAGTCAACTAAAGTGTTGCTGGAATCATATATTTTATACCCAACATATATTCCACCATTGCTAATCGTTTCGCCCTCTGAGTTTGCATAAGCAGAAAAAGTATATGTACCTGAAGAAAGATTGGAAACATCCTGATAAGAGCAAACAAACCCTGTATTTTCTACAGGTCTATATATTTTCAATGAATTCTTAGTTAAATTACCTTTTGTTGTATCTATTGAAATAGTGGGATTTCCGGTAGTGTTTTTAATTGACGACACATAATTATCAGTATATGTCCCTATAAAACCGGGGTCAAAAATATAGTTTGTTACACTATGGATAACTTTTGATTCTGAAACAAGCTTGTTGGCATTGGCACTACCAATTTCCTCCGGGTTTGTGTATTCAAAGTATTGTGCCATTCCACTTTCATTAGAAACAATTCCTGTTGTCTGACCAAAATCATTGAACTGATATGTGTATTTTCTATTTTTCTCTGCAGAAACACGCTCTGTAATCGTTGTTTCATTTTGCTTATACTCAAAAGAATAGCTTTCAAGTAAATCTGTGTCACTTGTCCCCAAATTAATATTAGAAACTCGCTTTTGTCCCGTACTGTCATATGTAATTTTGGTGCGGGTTCCGTCAATCGCCAAAACTTGTGATAATAAATTATTGGAATAACTCAGTGAGCAAACTTTATCATCAGGAAATGTAATTTCTGTCATATAACCATTTGTATATTCAAATAACATTTCTCGTCCTGCCGGGTCTTCAACAGATGTACAAATCGTTGTGTCCGAGGAAATTTCGTAATAAAATGTGTATTTTCTACCTGCACCATCTGTTACATCTTTGATACGTGTTATATCTCCGATGGTTTCATACTCTAATAAAATGTTATTGTTATTGGGGTTAGTTATTTGAATCAATTTACCAGTTGAGTTGAAATACATCTTGTTTTTATCTTTGTCGGTAATTCTAAACCTTGCATTTGTGCAAGTTTCATCTGACCCAAGGGCAATTACATCTAGCGTATATCCTAACCCATCTTCATCTTTTCCAGATAAGTCATCAGAATTCTCAAAATAGAACCAATGCTTTGTACCGTCTGCATCATTAAGATAATATCGATAACCGTCATTAAACAAATTGCCATCTCTTACAAGATATATATGGAAATTTGTTTGCATTCCACCACCTAAATGTGTGTATGGTGAAGTCCCTTTGTTTGAATTATATACAAGCGAAAGGCTGACAGGCATAAGATTTCCACCATCACCTAATGTGATTGGTTGTGAAAAAACAGCATTACCATTGTAATTGTTTACACTAACTGCACCACCTCTGCCGGCAGAAACTCCTGTATATGACCAATAATCTTCATAACCGGACATGTTGCGGTAGTTAACATAAAGAATAGGACGGTTTTCATCTAATCCACCTTGATTAAAATCACTGGAAAACATCCAAACCTTTGCAGAACTTGTCTTGGATGTTGAAAAAGACACACCATAATTTGCATATTCGCCACTGTACCAGCCTCTTACTAAATCAGTAATTTCAAAGGAAATAAACTTTGATGACTCTCCATCTTCCAAAACTATATAATCTTCAATGGATGGGCCGGAATCAGGTTTGTTTCTCCATGTAACTTCATCCATTTCCCACGGTTCAGTCACTTGTTTAACATCAAGTTGCATTCCCAATTCACAGGTTACTAACCCCATATTAAGCTGTGCATATACAACTTTGTCGGCAACGCCTATTTGTGGCAATGTATTAACTTTTAAGTAGCTTTCTGTTTGTCCATAACCATATATGTTACCAACATAAAGGCTACCACTGTCTATACCACCATTAGCATTACCATAAGTATAGTAGCATCTATCGGGGTATGATGAACCAACAAAGGTAGAGTCCATTTCCTGATATTCTTGCTTAGTTTGAATTACTGGGTCAACTGTTACAGGGTATGCTCTACCTAATTCGTTAAGCCAGTCTTCATCAAGTGTTGTTACAACCGTGAATTTATTATTCTTAATATTAGACAATGATAAAGCAATTCCGTTTGATGTTTCGCCATCTGCATCAATCATACAAGGTGCTGAAATGACATAAATAACTGTACCATCGTCTGCTCTCAATTCGATTGTTTTATCATCAACCTGAACAGGAGTCAGACCATTTGCTTTATATTCAGCTTCAAATGTGGTTTGAGTATCTCTACTTTTAAGAATGATGTTTTCTTTAAGACCTTCAGAGCTCACTATATACTCAAAATCCGTATCGCTATATACATCTTCGTAAATAATCTGAGATGATAACTTTTCAAGAGTTGTTTCATCACCGTCATCAGTAGCTTCTGTTATTTGTGCTGTAACTTTGTTCGCCTTTGTATAATACCAAGACAGTTTGTACCCATCTTTTTCAATTCTAACAAACTTCTTACCATTTGTTTTCTTTGAAAGACGAACAGAATAATCTGCCAGCACATTTGTAAGGTCTTTATTACTTGTAGATTCGCCATCTTCACTATCGGCATCAACTTCTACAAGTGTATTGTCATAGTCTGTCCACTCATTATCTTGCATAAAGTGAACCGGAACATCATATTGAGCAGCTTTATATGACCCATCACTCATAAGAAAATGTTTAACTGATTGCTCTCTTTTTGAGTTGTCTTCAGCAATGACTTCTGCTTCAGGTTGAACTGTGTCGATGTCATCTAAAGATACACCTAAAGCATTATCCGTGTTTTCATTAGCAGTTAAATCTTGATATATACTTGCTAATACTTGCATTGGAGCAAGTTGAGTCATCAATACCAGTGCAAGAAATATTGATAGCAATTTACTTAATAATTTAATCTTCTTTTTCATAATATCCTCTCCTTTACTTTTACGAATATAGTTTTACTATAGCTAATTTATTTTTCTATCACCCCTTTCAAGCACAGACGATATGTTTCAAATTTCATTTTAAAGATTAGTTATGTAAAAAGTAAGGTGATGTGCAAAAAAGCAAAGAAAAACAACAAAAAAGATAAGCTGACAGTGGATAGTGTCGGCTATTTGATAAAGTGTTTTCCGAAATTTTCATTAATAGAGATATAGTTATTGTATGTAAAACCTTCTTTAATTTTGTAGCTACATTGTGTAAATTGAAGGATACTTTGTCGAGTGAATTAATTCTAAAAAAATATGTAAATTAGCCAGGAATTAAGCATTTTTGTCGAAATTTTAAGCATTTTTGTAAGAAGGTATTGTATCTGATGGCTGCCTATAATATAGTAATTATGTATAAGTATGGCTACATCTTTTTATGTATTTCGACAAAGTTTGATTTGTTTTGATGAAAAGGCGTTGCTTTTGATATTTAGAATAACTATACAAATAAGGAGTTATGTTTTATAAAAAGGATAGGTGTTAAATATGAATATCATTGTAATTAAATTAATAATAGAATTTTTTTTACTCATAGTCGCTATTTTAACTGCATTTTTAAAACATGAACGTAAAGATAAAAAGGATCGTTTGTTGTTTTATGGAGCAATAGTGGTAGCGATATTAACACTGTTAGCATCTTTATTTTTTAATGATGTATCAAATCCATTTATTGATAGAAAATCAGATTACTCTGCTATCGTTTTATCTGTAGATGGCGGTGCGAAAATTGAATATAAAATTTCTACATATGGGGGAGACGAATGGATAGAATATACTGGACCGTTTAAAATGAAACAATCCGGTATATTGTATGTTAGAGCAAAAACACTTTGGTATAAAAGTGAAACAATAAGCAAAGATGTACATGTTTCTGAAAACTCATTAGTTTACTTTTCGGATGTTGAGAAACCTGGGGATACAATTGAAAAAATAAAAGCAGAATATGTCTATGAAAATCTTGTTGCAAATTTAACTGCGAGTAATTATTATGCAGGATACGAAATTAAAAAGAGTGACATAAATGTAATCGGAACAGATTTAAAAGGTAATGAAAAAGAATTAAATGATTTTTCATATTCTCCCCGAACATTAAAAGTCGGAAAAAACACAATTAATGTAAAATACACTATCGTAGAAAATGTATTTGTTGAATCTAATATTCATATAACTGCAAACGAACCTGCTTTGTTAGAACTGAAAGCTCAATATGTAGGGGATACCGCATATTTGAATTCAGAACTGTTTGCTGATGATTTTGTCGTAAAAGCAATATACGAAGATGGTTCGCAAGAAGAGATTAAAGACTTTATCATTTCGCCCAATAGGCTTGAAAAAGATAACAACACAGTTACAATTACTAAAAACGGATTAACCGATGAAGTTGAAATTATGGCTATTGATAAAGAAACAATTACTGCTAATGAAATAGAATCGAATGATGAAATTAATAACGCAAATGAAATTGATGTTAATGTAAAATATTCTGGTCAAATAGATGAAAGTGATGATATAGATTATTATAAATTAAGGTTAAATGAAAAAGGAAAAATCATTATTAAAATGACTCATCCTAAAATAGATGAAGAAACTGATTATTGGGAAATAACTTTTTTAGACCAAAATGAAGAAGCAAGAGTTAGTGCTGTATCAAATGGCAGAGAGACCGAATCAAAATCTAGTGCAGTAAGAGTAATGCCAGGTGTGTATTATATTAAGGTGACGGACAAGGTGTATCACTCAAGTGAGAAGTATACTTTGACGGTATTGTTTGAACCAGAGAATGAATGCTATGAAAACGAACCAAACGATGATTTAACCAATCAAGCCATGGTTATAAGTCTCAATAAACCCTATACGGGAAATTTAACCAATGAAGATGATATAGATTACTATAAATTTACTATAAACGATAAAAGAAAGGTTTGGATTAATTTTACGCATAATAAAACTAGTGGAACGGATCCATTTTGGAAGGTATCGTTGTTCGGTGATTGTGATGGTTCAATATTAGAATTTGAATCTACTGGTGAAAATGCTAAAGTCACTTCAGATTGTGTTCGATTGCCAGCGGGGAATTATTATATTCGAGTAAATAAACGCTACTGGTCGGATATGGATTATACTTTTATTGTACACTCGAAAAAAGAAAGTAATGAGTCGGAAAACGAAGATAATGGTGATTATATTTCGGCAACTATTATACCCCTAAATTCAAAAATATTGGGTAATATCCAATCTGAAAATGATGTAGATTTTTATAAGTTTGAATTGAATCAAGATAAAGCAATAAAAGTAACTTTCGAACACACACAAAGTAACTCTTCCGATGGATTTTGGAGATTTGAGTTATATAGTGCTGAAACAAGTGGTGCAATAAAAAATAAAGATGATAATGGAACTATTGAAATAGCTGGAGATTCTCCTGAGAAAATGTCATTTGAATGGAATTCTCTAGCTAAAGGAACTTATTATCTTAAAGTTTTTAAGCGTAACTATAATAATAGTGATTATAGTATTACCGTGTCGTAGTGTAAAACATAAGAGTATAAGATTATAGGCTGGTGTGATAGAACAGCTTTTACATATTGGCATATAAAAAACAACTGCGTTTTTACTAATAGGAAGTGAGAAATATATCTGGTAATGAAAAGAAGACTTATTTAAATACACCTATAACAACTAATGAAAATGATATTATAGGATTGTCCGTTTGTGCAGATAAGTTAAGCGATGCAATAGATACTATTTCACAATTGAACGCTACAAATTCTCCTTTTGGCGTGGGGGAGATGAGTGTTATTGTCTATTAGAGGAAAAATGTGTAAACCATAAAAAACACATATTTAAAATGCCTATATGGTCACAGTTGCATCAGTTAGAGAATTAGACTAATGAATTACATAAGAATTTTTTGTATCAATAAGTAGTTTGATAAACCACAAAAAGAGAAACATACATAAGCAGGAGATTAAGTAACAATTATGGTCTTTTAACAATGCATGCTAGTAAACGTCGTTTATGAATTTCTTTACTATTGCTCTTTTGTTTGGTTGCTTAGCTTTATGTTTTAATAATTTTCGGATAAAATAGAAACTTTGCTCTCACTTTTGAAGGAAAAATCTGAATATTTGTTACTTTGCATAGCGATAATAGTCATTTACATAGGTATCGTTGCATTAATAAGAGCTGAAATTATTTTCTCTTCTCAAAAATTCGAGAAATAGCGTAATTGAAGAAGATGAAATTATTGGCTTGTATATAGTAGAAACACTTAAGCATGCCACTATTTTGGCGATTGGGTATGAAGAATAACTCAAAATAGTAAATGCAGGCTTTTAAGAGGGCATACATAATAGTAGTGGAAGATTTAGATCGTGCAAATGACGGTGAATTTGTAATCGGATTATTTATTGACATAAAAAGGCCTCCTTTAATTTTGTTACTACATTGTACAAATTAAAGGAGGTTCTGTCGAATGTGTGAAATGATTATGTAAATATTATGGGACTTCGTGATAAACAAAAAATCCGAACGCTTCACCTATAAGGTAAGTGTTCGGATTTCTTCTGTGTGGTCGGAGTGACAGGAGTCGAACCTGCGGCATCCACATCCCAAATGTGGCGCGCTACCAGCTGCGCTACACCCCGAAGTAT
>CALCTT010000071.1 GCA_937906895.1 uncultured Clostridia bacterium
TAGATAATTGCCTTAAACGACAGAACTCGGCTTACAGATTTACTCATTTTTATAACAGAGTGTAGTTTAATGCACTCTGTTATTATTTTTTGTTGACAAAATGAAAAAATATTTTTAAAATATAATCATAATAACGAAAGGGTGATTATTATGAAAAAGTTTTTAACTGTTATGTTGACAATTGCTATTATTTTTTCAATAGCAGTTATTCCTGCATCTGCTTGTACAGATTCAGGTGATGATTTACAGGTACGTCCTGTTAATAAGACAAATTTTGTAACAGATTACCCATATGTGTTTGTTCATGGTATGGGTGGTTGGGGTCCATCAAATCAGTTCTACGCATTATCGCCATATTGGGGTGGTGGACTCTCACTCTCTGACACGGATTTTGTGAAAATGCTCAACGAACAGGGCGTTGAAGCTTATGCTGCTGAAGTTGGTCCGCTTAACAGTGCTTGGGACAGAGCTTGTGAACTTTACGCACAGCTTACAGGAACAGTTGTTGACTATGGTGAAGCACATTCAAAAGCACACAATCACGACAGATATGGTTTTTCTTATGAGGGTCACGCTTTAATGGGTGAGCCATGGAATCCTGATGAGAAAATCAACCTCGTTGGCCACTCATTCGGTGGTGAAACAATAAGACTTTTCACATCATTGATGGCTTATGGAAGTGAAGAGGAAGTTGCTGTTTCAGGTGATGATGTAAGTCCTTTATTCAAGGGTGGTCACGACAGCGTTCATGCTTGTATTACTCTTTCAAGTCCTCATAACGGAACTCAGGTTGCAAATATTCTCTATGACCCGGGTTATCCGCTTTATGGTGTTTGCTTCCTTTATAATGTTATCGGCTCAACACTCGGCAATAATTTTCTCGTTTTCTCACTTCAGATGAGCCACTTTGGACTCACTCCTGCACAAGGCGAAAGCAGAGTTAATATCAATATGAGAAGTGTCACAGATTATTACTATGCTGAAGATAACTGTTATTACGATTTGACTATCAGAGGTGCAAGAGAGCTTAATGAACAGATTAAACTTGCTCCAAATACATATTATTATTCATACAGCACATCAGCAACTAATCAGCTCTGTGAATATGGCCCACAGATTATAAACCCGACTGTTACACCAATTTTCTATATTTCATCAGCTATGATGCTTCTTTCGGAAGGCAAAACTTATGATGGTATTATAATTCAAGGTAATTGGGCTGCTCACGACGGTATTGTTCCTCTTGCAAGTGCTCTCTATCCTGAATGTGATGCTGCAACTGCAAAGAGCTATGAAGAAAGCATAGCTAACGGTGAAACAATTGAACCCGGCAGATGGTACTATATGGAAACTATGGAAGGCACTGACCATTTTGATTTCTGTGGTACAAGAGATTATCCTACAACCTATGATGATTTCTATTTCTCAATGGTAGAAATTGCAAACAGCAGATAAGTTTAACAGAATAAACAACAGACCATATAATGTGATGAGGTGATTTTATGCTTGATTCAATTATATGGTCTGTTTTTGTTTTACTTATACTTCTTGGAACAGTTGCTTTTTGCTATATGATTATGTTAAAATTATTAATGCCAAAACAAAGTGAAGATTTTTATGTCATCATTCCTTGTGATAAATCGTCAACACAAGTTCGCAACAAAGCTTATGGAATGCGAATGAGATTGAGTATTTTAGGTGAAGATGTTCACAGCAAAATTGTTGTTCTTGACTATGGTGTTGAAGCGAAAGAAAAAGAAGAATTATTAAAAATCTGCAAGGAATGTAACGGCATTTATTATGTTAAAAACGAGTATTTAAAGGATTATTTTGATGGAAGAATTTGAAACAAAAATCAAGTTAAAAGGAATAGTAACAGATATAACCTTTCGTAATGATACCAACGGTTATACTGTTTTTGCAATTGATACAGGTGATGAAGAAATTACCGTTGTTGGTACAACTCCTGATTTAAAATTAGGTGATAAAGTGGAATTAGTTGGTGATTATGTTTACCATTCACTTTACGGAAGGCAGTTTAAGGCAGACTTTTGTAATGCTCTCTTGCCTGAAACAGTTGAGGATTTATATCACTATCTTGCAAGTGGTGTTATAAAAGGTATAAGAGAATCAACTGCATTGAAAATTATAGATAAATTCCAGGAAAAAACCTTTCATATTCTTGAAAATGAGCCTGAAAGACTTGCTGAAATCAAGGGTATTTCTCTTGAAAAAGCAAAGAAAATTGGTAAGGAGTACAGCCGTCAGTCATCTACAAGATTACTCATTATCAATCTTTCAAAATATGGATTAAATACAAATGAATGTCTTATGGCTTATGATAAATTCGGTAACAGTGCTGTTGAAATGATTGAAAACAATCCATACATACTCTGCGAAGGTGAAAACAGAATTTCATTTGAACGTGCGGAACAGATTGCAGATTTGTTACCGAAAAAACCTGAATCAAAATATCGTACGGAAGCCGGAATCCTCTATGTTATAAGACATAATTACAATAACGGACACACTTGCCTTCCTCTTGAAAAGATTTTCACACCGTCGGGCAGTTTGCTTAATGAATCAAGAGAAAACATTGAAATTTCAATTGATAATCTTCAAAAAACAAACAGAGTTATTATCGAAAAAGTGGATAACAGGGATTTTATTTTTTTACCTGAAGCATATCATGCTGAAAAAGGAATAGCAAACAGAATTAAAGTATTGCTTAAATTTCCACCTGAAAATCCTATTGATGTAGCTGCACATATAGGCAAAATTGAAAAATTATGCAATATTGAATTTGCAGAATTGCAGAAAGAGGCTATTATAACTGCTGTTAATAAAGGTGTTCTCATTCTTACAGGTGGACCGGGAACAGGTAAGACAACAACCTTGAACGGAATTATCAGTATGTTTGAAAAGGACTTTCTCGATATTGCTCTTTGTGCACCGACAGGTCGTGCAGCACAGCGTATGACAGAAACCACAGGCAGAACAGCAACGACAATTCACAGACTTCTTGAGGTCGAATGGGGAGAGGGCGACAAGCCTGTTTTTAAGCGAAATCTCCGTAATCCTCTTGATTGTCAGGCAATTATTGTTGATGAAATGTCAATGGTTGATATTTTTCTTTTCTCAAGTCTTTTAGATGCTTTACCGTTTGGTTGCAGACTTATTATGGTAGGTGACAGTGACCAGCTACCGTCAGTTAGTCCCGGAAATGTACTTAAAGACCTTATTGAAAGTGAATTAATTCCTGTTGTTCAGTTAAAGGAAATATTCCGTCAATCAATGGAAAGTAATATTGTTAAAAATGCTCATGCCATTGTAAATGGAGAAAAAATTCAGACAGATAACAAAGACGGAGATTTTTATTTGCTACAACGAAATTTTGCTATGGATGCAGCTCGCACAATAAAAGAGCTTTCCACAACAAGATTACCAAATGCCTATTCCTTTGACCCTATGTCACAGATTCAGGTGCTTTGTCCTTCAAAAAAAGGTGATACAGGTACATTTAACCTGAATGTTGTATTGCAGGAGGCAATAAATCCGCCGTCACAGGATAAAAGAGAGTACAACACAGGTTACCGTCTTTTCCGTGAGGGCGATAAGGTTATGCAAACTCGTAATAATTACAACATTCATTGGGAATCGCGTGATGATGAGGGCGACGGAATATTTAACGGTGATATAGGTTTTATTGAAACAATAGATATGCATCGTGATGCTATTATTATAGATTTTTCAGGTAAGAGAGCAACATATTCAAAAGAACAGTTGCAGGAAATAGAACTTGCTTATGCTGTAACGGTACATAAAAGTCAGGGTAGTGAATTTGATGCAGTTATTATGCCTGTTGTATCTGTCAACAGTCGTCTTTGTTACAGAAATCTTTTATATACAGCAGTAACAAGAGCAAAAAAACTGCTTATTTTGGTAGGGACTACAGGATGTCTTAACAGTATGATTGAAAATAACAAAACACAGTTAAGATATTCATCGTTAAAACATTTTTTGCTTGACAATTAATTTTGTAGGTGTATAATGTAAACAGCCAAGTAAATATAGTATATGGGTGCTGACGGTAAGTCGGCTGAGATTGAAGCTAATCTGCTTCTGACCATTGAACCTGATACGGATAATGCCGGCGTAGGAAATTTTCATTCAGCCTTGCGGTATTCCTTGGCTGAATTTTTTTATTTGGAGGTAAAAGAGAATGAAAGAAAAAAATTTATATTGGTTGGTAGAAAGTGCAGTAATGATTGCACTTGCAGCAGTTTTAGAGCTTGTTGCAAAATTAATTATTCCCGAAATGCCCTTCGGTGGTCAGGTCACAATAGTCAGTATGTTGCCTGTTGTACTTGTCGGTTGGAAATACGGAATCGGTAACGGACTCATAACAGGTTTTGTCTATTCTCTTGTGCAGATGGCTTTAGGTGTAAAGACAATCAGCAGTCTTATAATGCCCGCATCAGAGGATTATTTAGGAAGTCTTGGAAATGTTATACTTATGTTTATCCTCGATTACATTGTTGCTTATACTGTCCTTGGTTTAGGTGCAATTTATAAGAATAAAATTAAAAACAATAGCGTTTCACTGGCTTTAGGTGCATTTACTGTTTTATCTTTAAGATATATTTCTCATATTATTTCAGGATATATTCTTTATGGTGCCTGGGCAGAGTGGTTCTTTACACAGGAGGGCTTTTATTCTTGGGGACAGACAATAATGAACACATTTAGTGGTAATGCATTATCACTTATATATTCAATTATATATAACGGATTTTATATGATTCCTGAAATAATAATTACAACAATTGTTGCAGTTATAATTGGCAAAATACCACAAATTACAAAAACAAAAGTATAAAAAATTACTCCCTTGATTTTTTTCAAGGGAGTTTTTCATGTTATTCATCAAATCTTCTGTCGAAGCTTCTATACTGGATTGCTTCTGTTATATGGTGAGTTTCAATGATTTCGCAACTGTCAAGGTCGGCAATTGTTCTTGCAATTCTTAAAACCTTATCATAAGCTCTTGCAGAAAGGGACAACCTTTCAAATGCAGTTTTTAATATAAGCATTGCACTATCCGTCATCTGACAGAACTTTCTTGTGCTTTTTGCATCCATTTTAGCGTTACAGGTGATTTTTGTACCTTCAAAACGCTTGTGTTGAATTGCTCTTGCCTTTTCAACACGTTTTTTTATTTCAGCAGAGGACTCTGCTTTGCTTGTTCCTGAAAGATTTTCAAAATCTACAGGTGGTACATCAATGTGAATGTCAAGTCTGTCAATAAGAGGACCACTGACTCTGTTTAAATATCTTTGTGCAGCACCGTTTGTACAAGTGCAAGGTCTTGTAGGGTGACCATAATATCCGCAAGGACAAGGGTTCATAGCACAAATCATCATAACTGAACAAGGATATTGAAACTTTGCTGCAGCACGGGAAATACTGATAACACCATCTTCAATTGGCTGTCGTAATACTTCGAGTGTATTTCTTGTAAATTCAGGTAATTCATCAAGAAAGAGAACACCATTATGTGCTAATGACACTTCGCCCGGTCTTGGAATTGCTCCACCACCTGAAAGTCCTGCAGGGGATACTGTATGATGTGGTGAACGGAATGGTCTTGAACGGATAAGAGAAATTCCGCTTGGTAATGCACCTGCAATTGAATAAATGTTTGTAGTTTCAATTGATTCGTCAAATGTCATATCAGGTAAAATTGACGGGATTCTTTTTGCGAGCATACTTTTACCTGACCCGGGAGGACCAACCATAAGTACATTATGACCGCCTGCAGCAGCAACTTCTAATGCTCGTTTTACTTCTTCCTGACCTCTTACTTCTGAAAAATCAGGAATATCTATTGGATTATAGTATTCAGTATAAATTTCACTTGTAACAGGAGTCATCTGTTCGATTCCTGTGAAATGCTTTAGAAGTTGAAAAACATTTTTTACAGGATATACATCAATACCTTGTACAACTGCACCCTCACTTGCATTTTCATAAGGGATAAAGATTTGTTTTATGCCGTTTTTCTTTGCACAAAGCACCATTGGTAAAACACCATTGATTTTTCGGAGTTCTCCGTCAAGAGCGAGTTCACCAACAAATGCCATTTCGTTTGTAATACCTTTAAGCTGTTCGTTTGCACATAATAATGCTATGAATATTGGCAAATCATAAAGCGGACCTTCCTTTTTTATATCAGCAGGAGCAAGGTTCACGGTAATTCGACTTGGCGGATATTGAAGATTTGTATTTTTTATAGCTGAACGGACTCTTTCGCGACTTTCAGACACAGCCGTATCGGGAAGTCCTACTATGTCAAATCGAGGTATTCCGCCTGAAATATCAGCCTCAACTATTACTTTATATGCTTCCATACCAAAGAGGCCAAGACTCATAATCTTTGCAAACAAACTAATCACATCCAAATTTTCATTAAGAAGTATAATAATTATACAATATTATACATACTATTTTCAATATAAAAATAAATTCATATTTACAATTGACAAAAATTAGGATAAAATATATCCAGAAAAGTTTTGGAGGTTAGATTATGAACGATATTAATAAACTTTATGCTTTGTGGCTTGCTTCCGCAACAGCAGATAAAGATTTGATTCCTGAACTTGAAGGTGTAAAAGGTGACGAAGAAGCAATTCTTGACCGTTTTTACAAGAATCTTGAGTTCGGTACTGCAGGCCTTCGTGGTGTTATCGGTGCAGGTACAAACAGAATGAACGTTTATACTGTTAATCAGGCAACACAGGGGCTTGCAGATTATCTTAATGAAGAATTTGATGAACCGTCTGTTGCTATTGCTTATGATTCAAGAATTAAGTCAAAGGAATTTGCAGAGAGTGCAGCAGGAGTTCTTGCTGCAAACGGAATTAAGGTGTATATCTATCCCGAACTTGTTCCGACTCCAATGCTCTCATTTGCTGTCAGAAGACTTAATTGTTCTTCAGGCATTATTATTACTGCAAGTCACAATCCTTCAAAATATAACGGTTTTAAGTGCTATGACCCAAATGGTTATCAGATGACTGATGAAGCAGCTGAAAAAACATATAACTATATTCAAAATATTGATATGTTTACAGGTGTTAAGTCAATGAGCTTTGATGATGCTTTGGCTGAAGATATGGTAGATTTCATTGAGGATTGGCTTTATGATGAATTTTATAATGAAGTATTATCTTGTCGTGTAAATCCTGATAAAATCAAAAAGGCAGATTTAAAGGTTATTTATACACCACTTAACGGTGCAGGTAATAAGCCTGTTCGTAAGGTGCTTAAAAAAGCGGGTATTAAGGATGTAACAGTTGTAAAAGAGCAGGAAAAACCTGACGGTAATTTCCCGACTTGTCCTTATCCAAACCCTGAAATTCGTCAGGCTTTTGAGTGTGCTGTCGAAACTGCAAAGGGTACTGATGTGGATTTGCTTATTGCAACTGACCCTGACTGTGACCGTGTTGGTATTGCAGTTCGTGATGGTGATGACTTTGTTCTTATGACAGGTAACGAAGTCGGTGCAATGCTTTGTGAGTATCTTCTTTCTAATCTTAAAGAGCAGAATAAATTACCTGACAATCCTGTTGTAGTAAAATCAATTGTTACAACTCCTTTAATTGAGGCTATTTGTAACGCTTACGGTGCAGAGGTTGCTGATTTGCTTACAGGCTTCAAGTATATTGGTGAACTTATTACAAATCTTGAAAAAGAGGGGAAAGAGGACAATTTTGTTGTAGGTATGGAAGAATCATACGGTTATCTTCGCGGTATCCACGCAAGAGATAAGGATGCTGTTGTCGCATCTCTTATGATTGCTGAAATGGCTGCTGTGTATAAGCTTCAAGGCATTTCTTTGAAGCATTTTATGGATAGCATATATGAAAAATACGGTATGTATCTCAATACTGTTCTCAATTTTGCATTTGAAGGTGCAAGTGGAATGCAGAAAATGGCAGACATTATGAATTCTCTTCGTGAAACTGCACCTGAATCCTTTGCAGGAAAGAAAGTCACAAAAATTGCTGACTATAAAACAAGTAAAATTACTCAGGTTGCAACAGGTGAGAAAAGCACAATCAATCTTCCACAATCAAATGTTCTTTCTTATTCACTTGAGGATAACAGTAAGGTTATAATTCGTCCAAGCGGTACTGAACCAAAAATTAAGATTTATATTACTGCTTATGGTGACACAAGAAAAGAATCAGAAGAAAAAACAGCTTTGATTTCAGAGGATGCAACAAAGCTTTTAGGAGATTAATATATGAACAGAGATAAATTTGTTAAATTTGTTGCATTATTTTTAGCAGCAATTATGATTTTAAGTACAGGAACTGCACTTTTACAAATATTTATGTAATTTTTGCCACGGTTTATCCGTGGCTTTTTTATTCTGTTTGTTTTTTTGTGAATTTTATACATAATTTTTAGTTGACTTTTAATTTTTTTGTGATATAATAATATTTAATTAATTTAGATTAGTGCGAGTATGTCTTTTGAGGTAGTATGAAAATTAGTGAAGATATGTATAGTGAAAAACAGCTTGTTTCTTGTGCGAAGGCAGGGGATAGTGCTGCATTAGCATTATTAATTAAAAGATATTCCTCTATAATCCTTAAAAAGGCAAATTCATTTACTAATCTTAGCGGTATTGATGCTGAGGATTTGTATCAGGAAGGTATGATTGGCTTTGTTTCGTCAGTCTATTCCTATGACGAGGCATACAATACTAAATTCAGCACTTATGCTTCAGTTGTTTTTACACGTAAAATGCTTTCTGCATTAAGACTTGCAAATAACGATGCTGAAAAATTTGCTGATATGTTTGTTTCACTTGAGGATGATGAGATTACAGCACTTAATCCGTCTGTTGAGGAATCACTTCTTTATAGTGAAGAACTTTCTGAAATAATTGAGTTTTCCAAAACAAATTTTTCTAAAATGGAGAAAAAAGTTTTCAAGCTTATGCTTTTTGGTGCATCTAATTCAGAAATTTCAGCTATTCTTGATTTGAATATAAAGTCAGTTGAAAACGCTATTCATAGAATCAGGAAAAAACTTCGTGAACGAAGTTAATATAATATGCCCTTTCAAAGATGAACATTTTAATGTAGCGGTGCAATTCCGTATGGGGTAAATAAAAATCAGTGAGGTTATCAAAATGTACGAAGACAAGACACTCATCTGTAAAACTTGTGGAAATGAATTTGTTTTCACAGCAGGTGAACAGGAATTTTATGCGGAGAAAGGACTTGTAAACGAGCCAAAATCTTGTAAAGAATGCCGTGTTGCTCGCAAGAACGCTAATCGTGGTGAAAGAGTTTATCACACAGCTACTTGTGCATCATGTGGTGGTGAAGCAAAGATTCCTTTTGAACCAAAGGATGATAGACCGGTATATTGTAGCGATTGTTTCGCGAAAATGAAGAGCGAATAATTCAGAATATTATTTACATAAAAGCACAGGATTTTCTTGTGCTTTTTTGATTTTAATGCTTGAATTTTGTTGCTTTTTAATAGACACTATGTTAAAATACTTATTATAAATTATAATAAAAAAGGGGAATAGCTATGGATTTAAAAAAGGTTATAGCAAAAAAAGATGAAGCTGCACAGTATATGATTGATGAAATCACATATATTTGCAAAAAGTTTGAAAAAAGAGCACCAGGTTCAAAGGGTGAACAGCAGGCTTGCGAATATATGGCAAATCAGTTGAAGGACTTAGGATGCGACACAGTTTATGTTGATGAATTTAAAGAAAATCCTGATTCTTTCTATGGTTGGATTTATTTCACAATCACTTGTTGTTTCTTGGCTCTTGCATCATATTTCTTTGCTCCTGTACTTTCAATTGTTTTTATTGCTTTTGGTCTTGCTCTTTGCTTCTTACAGTTCGGTCTTTATAAGAAAACTGTAGATAAGCTTTTTAAAGAGGAAACAGGTCACAATGCAGCAGGTTTCAAAAAGCCAACAGGTGAAGTAAAGCGTAGAATTATTTTTAACGGACATCCTGATGCTACTTGGGAGTGGCCATTCAAATACAAGTTTACATATCTTGGATTTGATATTCACATGATGCTTTGCTTTGTTGGTGCTTTCTATACTGTTGGTATTGCTATTGCAAAACTTGCAGGTGCATTCAATGCTAATCCTGAACTCGGCACAAAGCTTGGTCTTATCGGTCTTGTTTTTGCTCCGTTCTGGTTTGGTCTTTACTTTATGTGGAATAAAAAGAGAGTTGTTGACGGTGCTAACGATAACCTTTCAGGTTGTTATATCGGTATCGCAATTCTTAAAGCTCTTAAGGATGAAGGAATCGAATTTGAAAACACAGAAATTGGTGTTGTTCTTACAGGTTCTGAAGAATCAGGTCTTCGTGGTGCAAAGGCTTGGTGTGAAGCTCACGCAGATGAATTTAACGATGTTCCGACATTTGTATATTCTTATGACACAATCACACAGCCTGAATATTTACAGGCAAACTATCGTGACCTTAATGCAACTGTAAAGGTTGACAAGGATGTTTCTGATTTATTCGTAGAAGCATGTGATGAACTTGGTATCAAGTGTGGTAAAGGTATGGTTCCACCACTTGGCGGTGCTACTGACTCTGCAGCTTTTGCACAGGCAGGTATGCGTTCAACAGGTATTACAGCACTTAATCACGCTCTCCCTGATTTTTATCATACAAGACTTGATACTCCTGAAAAACTTAACAAAAAATGTCTTGCAGATTGTTTTGCAGCAAGTGTTAAGGTTCTTGAAAAGTTTGATAACGGAGCAAAACAGTAATAGTTTATTAATATGAAAGGCTTTAAGCTATATCATAAAATTTTGTTGCTGGGTTTGATAGCATTAGTAGCATTTGGAATGTGGTATTTTGAAACAGGATGTTTAGTGCAAAGGTTTTTACATATACCATGCCTGACTTGCGGTATGACAAGAGCATTTTTTGCTATGATTAACGGTAGTTTCAAGATTTCATTTGAAACGCATCCAATGTTGTTGTCAGTTCCTATATTGATTATTATGTTTCTTTTCAGTGATAGACTTTTCAATAATAAACTAAAAAAATATTCAATAACTTTATTGCTTTTTATTATTTCAGGTTTTATTTTAAATTATTTCCGTATGTTTTAGGAGGATATTATGTTCTGCAAAAATTGTGGTCATCAACATCATGAGCAGGCGGTTGTTTGTTTGAATTGTGGAGTTGCTGTTGGTACGGGCGAAAACTTTTGTCCGCATTGTGGAATACAAACTGTTCCAGGTGCTTATATTTGTACTCATTGTGGTGTTCCTCTTTCTCAGCCTGTTATAGCAGGTGAGCAAAAGTCAAAGCTTGCAGCAGGACTTCTTGGTATTCTGCTTGGCTCCTTGGGAGTTCACAATTTTTACCTCGGATATACAGGTAAGGCGGTTGCACAATTATTAATTACACTTTTGACATGTGGTGCAGGTGCTACAATAACAGGAATCTGGGGCTTAATTGAAGGAATTCTTATTCTTACAGGTTCAATTGACAAGGACGCAAATAATATTCCGCTTAAAGATTAAAATTTCTTATTATCCTTCGCTTTTGCGGAGGATATTTTTAAATAATTATTGAAAATGATTTAAGATTGTGTTATCATTATAACATTATAATATGAAAGAGGGATTTTATGAAAATCAATGACCTTTTGCACAAGGTTTACGGCACAAATCCTAATGACCCATCAAGTCTTCAGCCAAAAGAAGCACTTGCTTATGGTGTCGCAGGTTTCGGCCAGAACTTTGTTTGCACAATTATTGGTTCCTATTTAACAATCTTCCTTACTGATGCTCTTCTTTTTGGTGCAGAAGGTGTTACAATAGGTTCACTTGCAGGCTCAATGGCTGTTGCTTATTTGATGCTTGGTACTCGTATTTTTGACGCTTTCAACGACCCTATTATGGGTTCAATCGTTGACAAGACAAGAACTAAATGGGGTAAATGTCGTCCTTACCTTAAATGGATGGCAATTCCAATTGCAATTATGACTATTGCTTGTTTCTTACCTGTATTCCAGGCAAAAGCAACATCAACATTCATTATTATTGCTATCATTTATGTTATCTGGTCAGTTGTTTACACCGTTGCTGACGTTCCTTACTGGGGACTTTCAACTTGTATGACAAACGATACGGTTGTTCGTGGTAATCTTCTTACAGTTACTCGTCTTCTTTGCACCCTTGGTGCAGGTATTGTTACTGTATTTATTCCAATCATAACAAACGGAATTACAGCAAAGTACAAATATACAGCTGAAATGCTTGACCAGATTAAAGTTGATAAGGCTGCTGAAATTGCAAATCTTGTTGAAAAACAAGGTCTTACTGTTGAAGAGGCAGCAAATACATTTATTAATACTGTTATCAAGGGTCAGGAAATGGCTAATGCTGACACTCTTAAATGGACATATTTTATTGCAGCAGTTGTTCTTGTAGTTGCTGCTGTTCCAATGTTCTTCTATGGCTTTAAGAATACAAAAGAACGTTTCACTGCAGATGATAACCCACCAAGCTTTGGTCATAATATGAAGCTTCTTTTCAAGAACAAAGAACTTCTTCTTATCGTTCTTTCAGGTATTCTCGGTGGTGCAAGAATGGTTTATACATACACAGGCGGTCTTTATTTCGCTAAGTATGTCCTTCAAAATGAAGGTATGTACAGCTTGATTACTCTTCTTGTTGTTCCGGGCGGTCTTGTAGCATCACTTCTTGTTCCTTGGATGTCAAAGAAATTTACAAAGAAATGGGCTTATATTATTGTTCACCTCTTCGGTGGTGTTGTAATGGGTGTTATGTATTTCGTTGGTTATGACGAACCATGGAAACTCGTTATTGCAGCTATTGGTCTTGTTCTTCTTGGTATTCCACAGGGTGTTAACAATATTATCACTTACGCTATGATTGGTGATACTGTTGACTATCTTGAATGGAAAACAGGTGAACGTGGTGAAGGTATTTGCTTCGCTATGCAGACACTTATCAACAAGATTGGTATGGCTGTTGGTGCTTTCATTGGCGTTATCTCATTTGCAGCAGCAGGTATCAACGCTGAAACAGGTTATATTTCAGCAGAAGGTGCACAAACACTTTGGAATATGCTTGTTCTTTCAGGTGTTATCAGTATGTTTGCATGTGCAGTGCCAATGTTCTTCTACACAATTACTGAAAAACGTCAGGCAGAAATGGTTGCTGAAATCGAAGCAAGAAAAGCAAAGGCTAAATAATCAAATTGAATATTCGGACGGCGGTAGGAAACTATCGCCGTTATTTTTTGGTGAATTATGAAATATAATAATATTATTAAAGGCGAATTTGTTGAAAGACCAAATAGATTTATTGCAAATGTATTAATTGATAATTAAGCAGAAGTTTGTCACGTTAAAAACACAGGCAGATGTAAAGAATTATTGGTTAAAGGTGCAACTGTTTATTTGCAGAAATCTGATAATCCGAATCGTAAGACAAAATATGATTTAATAGCAGTTCAAAAAGGTGACAGGCTTATTAATATGGATAGTCAAATTGTCAATTATGTTGCTGTTGAATATTTACCAAGTCTTTTTGATAAAATCAAGTTAATAAAACCTGAATATAAATATGGTAACTCAAGATTTGATATTTATGTTGAAACTGATACGGATAAAATTTTTGTTGAGGTTAAGGGTGTAACGCTTGAAGATGACGGCGTAGTCCGCTTTCCTGATGCTCCTACAGAACGAGGAGTGAAACATCTCAAAGAATTGCAAAAAGCCGTTACAGAGGGATACAGTGCCTATGTTTTGTTCGTTGTTCAAATGAGTGATGTTAAATACTTTGAACCAAATGCAAAAACTCATCCCGAATTTGCCGAAGAATTAAAGAAAGCTAAAGAAAACGGAGTTGTTCCTTTAGCTTTTGACTGTGCAGTAACACCTGATTCTATTGAAATCAGAAAACCTATCTTAATAAAGTTATAAAAATAATGCCGTGGTCAAATCTGACTACGGCATTTATATATGTGCTTGTGTATGGATTAACCAAATTGTGAAAGTAAGAAACCTGCTGCAACAGCAGAACCGATAACGCCTGCAACGTTAGGACCCATTGCATGCATTAAAAGGAAGTTAGATGGGTTGTATTTTCTGCCTTCTGTCTGTGAAACTCGAGCAGCCATAGGAACTGCAGAAACGCCTGCTGAACCGATAAGAGGATTAACTTTACCTCTTGTTACAACATTCATAATCTTAGCGAAGATAACACCACCTGCTGTTGAGAATGCAAATGCAAGTAAGCCGATACAAATAACAAGTAATGTTTTCTTGTTAAGGAATGCAGAACCTTCTGCAGTTGCACCAACTGTTGTACCAAGTAAGATTGTAACGATGTTACAAAGTGAGTTCTGTGCTGTGTCTGAAAGTCTGTCTGTAAGTCCGCTTTCTTTGAAAAGGTTACCAAGCATAAGGAAACCAAGGAGTGGAGCAACTGACGGAAGAATAAGAACACAGATAACTGTAACAACGATTGGGAAAATAATCTTCTCAGCTTTACTAACTGTACGGAGCTGATTCATTTTGATTTCACGTTCTTTTTTAGTTGTGAGCAACTTCATAATAGGTGGCTGAATAAGTGGAATCAAAGCCATATATGAATATGCAGCAACTGCAATAGAACCCAAAAGGTGAGGAGCAAGTTTTCCTGTTAAGAAAATTGCTGTAGGACCGTCTGCACCACCGATAATCGCAATTGAAGCAGCTTCTTCAGGTGTAAATTCACCTGAAAGCATAGCCACAGTAAATGCAACATAAATTCCCAACTGTGCTGCAGCACCAAGTAAAAGGCTTGATGGGTTAGCAAGGAGAGGACCAAAGTCTGTCATAGCACCAACACCCATAAAGATAAGACAAGGGAAAATACTTGATTTTACACCTGCATAAATCAGTCTAAGTACGCCGGTATCATACCAGTGAGCTTCAGGGTCTAAATACGGATTATTATCGCCAACAAATGACATGTTTGTCGGGTCAGCCATAATCTCAGGATAAATGTTAACTAAAAGCATACCAAAAGCAATTGGAATTAAAAGTAATGGTTCAAATTTCTTAACTATAGCAAAATAGAAAAGAACAATTGAAACAAGAATCATAACCCAGTTCTGCCAAGGTAAATTAACAAAGTTAGATTGGTTAAAAAGCTCTATGAGAGCATCTATAATTTGCATATTCTGCCACCTCTGAATTAACCGAGAACAGCAAGAACTTCGTCAGTAGCAACTGATGCACCTTTAGTAGCGATAACCTGCTTAACTGTACCTGAACATGGAGCAACGATTTCATTTTCCATCTTCATAGCTTCAAGAATGAAGAGTACGTCGCCTTCGTTTACAGACTGTCCTGCTGAAACGTTTACAGAGAGAACTGTACCTGGCATTGGAGCAGAAACCTTTGTACCGTCACCGATTGCAACAGGTGACGGAGCCGCTGCAGGTGCTGCAGGAGCTTCAGGTGCAGCAACAGTAGCAGGAGCTGCAACAGGTGCTGCTACAGGAGTAACAGGAGCTGCTACAACTACAGGTGCTGCTGAGGGAACAACAGCAGTAACAACTGCTTCGTTAAGTTCGTTTACTTCTACTTCATAATCATTTCCGTTTAATGTAACTACGTATTTCATTTTAAAATTCTCCTTTATTTTTCAATAAGTTTAATTGATTTAAATACAAGTTTTTCAAGAGGGATTCCTGATTCTTTGCTTGTAAGTGCCATAACCTTAACAGCTGTTTCTTCGTCTGTTTTATAAAGCTCAGGCATATCGCAAAGCTTAATTGACTTAAATACAAGTCTTTCGAGAGGAATGCCTGTCTGATGACTTATAATAGCCATAATTGATGCTGCTGTTTTATAGTCAGTTTTATAAAGTTCAAGAGAGTCATCAAGTTTGATTGAACTAAAGTTGAGCCTTTCAAGTGGAATACCACTTTCATGACTTACAATAGCCATAATAGATGCTGCTGTTTTGTAATCTGTCTTATAAAGAGTAACACCGCTTGAATACTGAACAGGTGCAGGACTAACTGCAGGTGCCTGTGCAGGGACTGAAACAGGTGCAGAAACCTTTTTAGTTTCTTTAGCCGGTTTCTTTTCTGCTTTTTCAGTAGAAGCTGACTCTTTATTAGCTGTGCCTTCAACTGCCTGAATAACCTTTGAAAGCATTACAATAATAACTGCAAGAAGAATAAGAACAATTAAAACGACAATAAAACCTGTAGCAGAAACACTTAAAATTTCCGGTAAAGTCATTTTTTGTCCTCCTTAATCAACTCTTTTAATTGAATACTTGAATGTGTTCTTTTCCTTTTCAGCTCTTGCTTCAAAGAACTTTTCAGCCTGCTGAGGGAATGCGATGTATGAAAGAACATCTTCGTCACATTTAGCTACATCACCAAGCTCTTCCTTTGTCTTGTCGAACATTGGTTCAAGAGTATCAGCAAAACGACACTTAACAGGTTCGTCATCACCGAGAACCTTCTTCTGAAGGTCAGCATCGATTTCGCCTGGTGCCTTACCGTATTCACCCTTGATGTAAGCCTTGATTTCTTTTGAAATGTTCTTATATCTTTCACCAACAAGAACGTTTGTAACTGCCTGATTACCAACCATCTGACTAAGAGGAGTAACAAGTGGAGGATAGCCCATATCCTTACGAACCTGAGGAATTTCAAGAAGTGCTTCTTCCATTCTGTCAAGAGCGTTCATATCTTCAAGGTTTGCCATCATATTTGAAAGCATACCGCCGGGAACTTTATATGTCAAAGCGTCTGTATCAGTAACAAGAGCTTTTGGCTTTAAAAGTCCTGATGAGAGGTACTGGTCACGAAGTGGCTTGAAGTGGTCGTTAACTGCCTTTAATGTGTCTCTGTTAAGACCTGTTTCATAGCCAAGACCTGTAAGAGCATCATATAATGTTTCAGTTGCAGGCTGTGCTGTACCACCTGAGAAGCATGATGTTGCTGTATCAATAATATCGCAACCTGCTTCAACTGCCTTAAGGATAGTCATATAAGCCATACCTGTTGTGCAATGAGTATGAAGAATAACAGGCATTTCAGGCATTGCATCCTTAATAGCACCAACAAGGTCCTTTGCTTCAACAGGAGTCATAACACCTGCCATATCTTTGATACAGATTGTTGAACAACCCATTTCTTTCATTTCCTTACAAAGAGCCACATAGTTCTTAAGTGTGTGAACAGGGCTTGTTGTGTAAGAAATAGCACCTGATGCGATTGCATTGTTCTTAATTGTTTCGTCAACTGCTACCTGAATGTTACGAACGTCGTTAAGTGCATCGAAAATCCTGATAACATCAATACCATTTTCGATACTTTTCTTAATAAACATTCTTACAACATCATCAGGGTAGTGCTTATAACCTAAAAGGTTCTGACCACGAAGGAGCATCTGAAGCTTTGTATCAGGACACTTAGCTTTGATGTTACGAAGTCTTTCCCATGGGTCTTCATTAAGATAACGAAGACATGAGTCAAATGTAGCACCGCCCCAGCATTCAAGAGAATAGAAGCCAGCCTTATTGAGGTTTTCAAGAGCCGGTTCAAAATCAGAGAACGGCATTCTTGTAGCAATAAGTGACTGGTTGGCATCTCTCAATACGGTTTCTGTAAACTGTACTTTCATAGTTTTTTGCCTCCAAACACAAGTAATTAATACATAAAATACAAAATTTCCCAATTTAATGTATTGTGATAATTATACATTATAAATTTAGTATTATCAATAGAAAAGAAATAATAAAATAATTTTTGTAGGAATAACGAAAAAAGGCATCTATTTTTGCCTTTTTTTGTCGAGAAATCTATATTGATTTTTCTTAAATATTACCTTTGCAATTGAAGTTATGCCCATAATAATCAGAAAGACGGCAAAAGCTTTTGAAAGCCATTCCGATTTTATGAAGTTAAGAAAATAACTTGTAAAAATTGCACCAGTTATGCCACCTGCAATAACAGGTAAAATCAATTTTATTTTAATTTGCTTTTTTATCAGGTAAATTATTGTTGCTGTTATGGCACAGGGGATGAAAAATATAAGGTTTATACCTTGTGCAACAATTTGCGGAGTGTTTGCAAATACAACAAGATATATTATTAAAACACCGCCCCCTCCAAAGCCCATAGCACCGATAAGCCCTGACAAAAATCCTGCAATAATTGAAATTATACTGTTCATTTAAATAGCAACCTCAATCCTGCCCAAATCATAAACAAAGAAAAAACAATACTTAATATGTTGTTTGAAATTTTTTTAATAACAAATGTACCAATAACACTTCCGATAAGTCCTGGAATAAGATAAATATAGGAGTCAGAAAGCTTAACATCACCATTCATCAGATAAATAACTGCACTGACTATTGTTATAGGTAAAATCGTCGCAACTGCATTGGTTTGTGCTTGTTTCTGACTCATATTCATTTTTTTATATAAAGGAACTGTCAACATTCCTCCGCCTGCACCTAAAAGAATATTAATTGTACCTATAACAAATCCTGAAATAAAATTTTTAACACTAGTCATAATCCACCTCATTATATATTTACCTGAAATGTGTAGATTATAATTTGTAGCGATGATTCATTTGTAGGGAACGATGCCCACATCGTCCCGTTTGGGTTTAATGGTGACTTATTGCGGGCGGATGT
>CALCTT010000072.1 GCA_937906895.1 uncultured Clostridia bacterium
CTCCCTCCGTCATTTTCTTGCGAAAATGCCACCTCCCTCAATGAGGGAGGGGAATTGGACCTCCCAACAAACTTCAATTTATCGTGATAACATGTTTAATCAGGCTTATTTCATCTTAACACCTATACAGATAAATCCGTTATCAACGATGTCGATAATGCCATATTCGTCATTTCTTATTGAACCGGGATTGAACATCTTTATTCCTGCGTAATTGTCCTCTTGTTGAACATGAGTATGTCCGTAAAGGGCTAATTTGCAGTTGTTTCGTCTTGAAACCGAAATAAGTCCTCCAAGACCGCTTTTCACATATTCGTAATGACCGTGTGTGAGATAAATTTTCACACCATTTTCTTCTATAATAGCATTTTTAGGGTAATCACAATGAAAATCATTGTTGCCTCTTACGCAGTAAACCTTTTTATTTTCAAGAAAATGTCTGCATTTTTCAAAATCTGTATAACCGTCACCTAAAAAAATAACAACCTCTGCTGTTGGTTGAGCATCAATAGCTTTTTTCAATGAAAAATAATCACCGTGGGAATCAGATAAAACAAGTATTCTCAATCATATCACCAACCTTATTAACATAGAATTATTATATAATATTATGGTGGTGGTTTCAATGAGTAATAAGAATTTTGATGAAATAATTAATAATATTAAATCTAAAAAAACAAATGAAGAAACAGAGGAATACTTAAAGAAAAATCTTTCATCAGACCAGAATCGTAAATTAAAAGAGATATTAAGTGACAGAAAAGCAATCGAAAAACTTCTTTCATCTCCAAAAGCACAAGAATTATTAAAGAAATTTACGGAGGAGAAAAATGATTGATATTGAAAATCTGTTGTCCTCAATAAGTGACGAGGATATGGCGAAAATCAAAGGAATTGCAGATTCGCTGATGGAGAAGGATAAGCCTCAACCGAAGGAAACAGAGAAAAAGCAAGAAGCTTTTCCAAATCTACCAATTGACGCAGATATGATGAAGAAAATAATGGGACTTATGGGACAATTCAACAAGGAAGATTATCGGACACGATTAATTCAGGACTTAAAACCGATGTTGAGTGATGAGCGAAAACAGAAAGCAGATGAAGCAGTTAAGTTTTTACAGCTTATGGAAGTTTTACCATTATTGAAGGGATTGTTTTAACTATGAGTGGATATTCATATTCGGAAATACAGAATATGCAACAGAAAGCTATGGAAAGAGTCCGTGAAATGAAGCGCACTTCTGATGAGATTACAAAATCTGCTCAAAAAGATTTTGAGTTAGAGCATAAAAAAGTTGATTACAGAGGTCATGAACCGTCTGTACGTGCGAAGGTTACCAATATGCCTCCTAACTTTCCTGAGAACACAGTTTATCCTAATTTTAACGAGTTTTTTAAGGCTGAACAGGAAAGAACACAGAAAAAAGAAACATCTGTAAAAAAAGAAAATAAATCAAAACAAAGTGCTATTCAAAATCTTTTTGATGAACCGGATAAAGCCTTGATTCTGGGACTTATTATGTTACTTAAAAGCGAGGGTGCTGACGAAGTGCTTATAATGGCTTTATCATATATTTTGTCATAAATCCTGTTGGATATATAAAAAATTATTGACAGCATAAAAAGTTTGTAATATAATAACTTTCGTCAATTTAATATGTGCCGTATGATGCAGGTTGAAAAGAGAAATCTTGACTGTCTGTTGACGGCATTCCGGAGAATTTCACAGTGTGTGGATACCGAAGGTGCAAGGCGTAATGCTAATCTCTCAGGTCAAAGGACGGAAATTTCTTACAGATTTTTTTGGACTGAGTGTGTTTGCATTCAGTCCTTTAATTTTATCTTGGATAGGAGACTGAATAATGAATTTTAATGACATTCTTGTGGCAATCGACGATTTTGTGTGGGGCGTTCCGCTTATGGTACTTATCATAGTAGGAGGTATTTTGCTTACAATAAGAACAAAGCTTGTACAGATTTTCCACTTACCATTGGCACTTAAATGGATGGTACAGGAGGAAGAAGGTGGAGAAGGAAACGTTTCTTCATTCGGTGCATTGTGTACAGCACTTTCTGCAACAATCGGTACAGGTAACATTGTAGGTGTTGCAACTGCTATATGTGCAGGTGGTCCGGGTGCTCTTTTCTGGATGCTTGTTGCTGCTTTTTTTGGTATGGCAACTAAGTACGCAGAAGGTCTTTTGGCGGTTAAATACCGTGTAACAGATAAGGATGGTCATACTTTAGGTGGACCATTCTATTATATCGAAAAAGGTATGGGTGAAAAGTGGAAGTGGCTTGCAAAGGCTTTTGCAGTTTTTGGTGTATGTGCAGGTCTTATGGGTATTGGTACATTCACTCAGGTTAATGGTATTTCATCAGCAATAAATTCATTTTTCGATGCAAACAATAGCAACACTGTAAACATTCCTTTGATTGGCGAATATTCTTGGTCAGTTGTAATTGCATCTGTTGTTCTTGCTGTTTGTGTCGGACTTGTTTTAATTGGTGGAATAAAGAGAATTTCAAGTGTAGCAACAATTATTGTACCGTTTATGGCAATAGTTTATGTGGTTTTTGCACTGATGCTTATTTTCACAAATCTTGATAAAATCCCAATGGCTGTTGGGCTTATAATTAAAGGTGCATTTAATCCGTCTGCTGTAACAGGTGGTATTGTAGGAACAATGTTCATAGCCATGCAAAAAGGTATTGCTCGTGGTATTTTCTCAAATGAAGCAGGTCTTGGTTCAGCACCTATTGCATCTGCTGCTGCAAAAACAAAAGAGCCAGTAAGACAAGGCCTTGTTACAATGACAGGTACATTCCTTGATACAATTGTTATTTGTACAATGACAGGACTTTCAATCATCATCACAGGTGCATGGAAAGTAGAAGGACTTGAGGGTGTTGGTGTTACATCTTATGCTTTTGGTGAGGGCATAGCATTTTTACCTGAAAGAGTAACCTCATTCATTCTTATGATTTGTCTTGTATTCTTTGCATTTACAACAATTCTTGGTTGGGATTATTATTCTGAAAGTTGTCTTGAATACTTAACAAAGGGAAATAAGAAAGTTGTAAAAGTGTTTAGATACCTTTACATTCTTGCAGTATTTATCGGGCCATACATGACAATTTCTGCTGTATGGACAATCGCGGACATTTTCAATGGGCTTATGGCAATCCCAAATATGATTGCACTTTTTGCACTTTCAGGTGTAGTTGCAAAAGAAACAAAGAAATTTTTTGACAAACGAAAGTCATTAAAATAAAAAAGTCATTCTGGGGAACAAAGTGACGAAGAATCTCTGCTCTTTGACATGATAACTTTGGAAGAGATTCTTCGCTTACGCTCAGAATGACATAAAATTTCATCTTCAATTATTTCTTCTCATTTATGAATGCTCTGAAAAGTGGCAGACAGGATGAGAAGAATTTTTTATAGCTTTCGCAATAATCTCTGTCGGCTCTTGTGCGTTTACAGCCGCCAGCACGACACACAGGATAAAACTTGCATTGTTTACATTTTTCGGGAACAGCAAGACTTTCTCTTAAAAATTCAATAGCTTTGTCGCCATGTGCAAGTGTGTCAAAATTCTCATTTTCATCATTGATGTTTCCAAGATACCATTCGTCCGTGCAGTAAAAGTCGCAAGGATAAACATTTCCGTTACCTTCAACTACAAACTGATGCATACAATGACCGCACATTCCGCATTGTTCCGTCGGGTTTCCAAGAAATTGATGAACTATATTGTCGAACCATCGAACACTTGTATATTGACCACGGACATAGTCTTTAACATAATAATTAAAGCCTTTCACAAGGAAGTTACCATATTGCTCGGATGTCATATACAATTCATTTTCGCTGTTGTCATCAAAAGGTCGCAAACAAGGGATAAATTGCAGATACCTGAAGCCTTTTTCTCTGAAATACTTATAAATTTCGTCAATATGGTCAGCACAATAGCCTGTGAGAACTGTTAAAATATTGAATTCTACATTATGCTTTTTAAATTTTTCTGCTGCACCTAAAATTCTATAAAAAGCATTTTCTCTCTTTTCATCAACACGGAATTTGTTATGCTCAAAATTGCCGTCAAGACTTAGTCCCACAAGGAAATTATTCTCACGAAAAAACTCGCACCACTCGTCAGTAACGAGCGTACCGTTTGTCTGTGTACTGAAATAAATCTGACTGTGAAGACGGTTTGCAGATTTAACCTTTTCCACGAAATGCTGAAAATAGGGGAGTCCTGCAAGTAAAGGCTCACCGCCCTGAAAAGCAAAAGCCACACTTTCACCATTTGCAAACTGGAGTGCTTTTTCTATTAAGTTGTCGGCAGTATCTTCTGTCATAATACCAAAAGAAGAAACCTCTCGAAGCTCTGTAACATTGTGATAGAAACAGTATCTGCAACGCATATTACAAAGACTTGAAGCAGGTTTTATCATTATTGAAAGTGGTGGCATAGTGTGTTTCACTCCGTGAAGATTTTTAAAAATGCACCAAAGGTGCAAATTATGTGATTTATCACAATTCATGATGAAATCAATTCATGCAACACAGTTGCGATTCATTTTACTCCCTCAGTCACCTTACGATGACAGCTCCCTCAAGGAGGGAGCGGATATGTTAACTTAATTATATAACAATGCCCATTGAAATGCAACTTTCAATGGGCTTTAATCGTTTATTAAAGATTGTTGTAGTATTCCTGATTTACTCCTCGACGATTTGCTTTGAAATCATCCATAACAGAAGTCATTTTTTCATTGAGTTCTTCTGCAATAGTAGGATATGTGCTTGTTCTGTTATAGTTTTCGCCTTTATCATCTGTAAGAACATACAACCAATTCTTTCTTGTCTTGTCAAAGAATGCAGGGTTATCATTCTGCATTTTACGGAAATACTTGAATGTTATGTATTCATTTTCAGTAAGTAGAGGGTATTTGTAATCCTTATATTCCTCACGGCTGAGAACATCTTCGGTTGTCATAGTGTATTGAATTGCTTTGAGTTTTTCACGCTTCATGTGAAGAATCGGATGTTCTTCCGTGTGAACAGCTGTGTCATCCTTTAAAACAGGAAGAATTGAAACACCGTCAATAGTTCTGTCAGCAGGAAGGTAATTTGCTTCACCGTTGTTACCTGTAATTCCGCAAAGTTCAATAAGAGTCGGGAACATATCAGCAAGAACTGCACTCTGCTCTCTTGTTGTGCCTTTTTCCCAGAGTCCGTTATTGTTGTTCCATTTAATCATAAACGGGACTTTTTGACCTGCTTCGTAGGCCAAATACTTACCACCACGAAGCTCGCCTGTTGAACCTTCAAGTGCAGGACCATTATCACTTGTAAAGATAATGATTGTGTCGTCCATAACATCTAATTCTTCAAGAGTGTTGAAGAGTTCACCAAGATAATAGTCAAATTCTGTAACACAGTCAACGTAAGTACCCATACCGCTTATGCCGTCAAAATCGTCACCTGCGAAAACAGGACCGTGTGGCCAAGGAGTTGCATAATATGCGAAGAATGGTTCGTCGGAATTTGTAACAGCATCAGTAATCCAATCATTAATTGATTCGTGAATCCATTCACTTGCCATACTTTGGTCTTTCTTGCCGTCTTTAAAGAATTCGTCAGTACCGTGAACGATTTCGTACTCGCCGTTTTCCTCTTCAGCATAATAGAATGGAGTCATATCATTTACGTGGTGACTGCCATAGAAATAGTCAAATCCTTGATTTGTAGGAAGATATTCGCCATAGTCACCAAGATGCCATTTGCCGAATGCACCTGTGTTATATCCTGCATTCTGGAACACTTCTGCAATTGTGATTTCATCACCGAACATACCGTCAGCATTGTTACCCATTTCAATTGAGTTGAAAATTCTTGTCTGCGCAAATGGTGAAAGTGTGTCAACAGTAGGATAGATAACATTGTCTGCATAGCCTCTGAAAGGATAACGACCTGTCATAAGGCTGAAACGTGCAGGTGAACAAACTGAATAGCTTGAATAGAAATTATCGAAATTAACGCCTTCTTCACCAATACTGTCGATATTTGGAGTGTCATAAATTGCACCATTAAGTGAAATGTCGCCCCAACCTAAGTCGTCCATCATGATGAAAAGCACATTTGGTTTGTCTTTTGTATTTTTGTCAACTTTGTTGAGATAATCGTCGTGACCTTCCCAAAGTCTGTCCACATTAGGCTGTGAACGAAGATTCATTGTAAGAACATAGAAAACAGTTGTTCCTGCAAGGAAAATACTCAAAAGAGTTGTCACAACAAAGTGAGCACCTTTTTTATCGAATTGCTTTTTACCAACAAAGAAAAGTGCAAAGAAAGCAATAATACAAGGAAGAATGATTAAGATATTTCCACCTAATCTTACAAAGAAATTAAAGCTGTCAGCACCTGAAAAAAGTGGGTTTTCAACTGAACTCCAACCTGCTTTACCTGATGAAAATGCACCGAAGCATGCGTCAGCACCCCAAAGAGCATAGTAAAGCACAATTCCGAGTCCTGAAGCACCATATCCTGCAAAAAAGCCAAGATATAATTTTTTGCAAATGAGAATTCCAAGGATAATAAGTGCTGAAACAATACACATAAACGCAACACTTACAACTGCAACGATATTAAGTCGCATAATGTTAAGCGCAAGGGCTAAAACAATACCTGCAATCATAATGATTATGGGAAAAGTCTTTTTTGAATTATCATAAACAATTCCTTTTTTCATTTTATTTTTCTCCTTTAGTCGTTATGTTTTTTTGATTCTTCAAGAATCAAACTATGTACTTTGTCGTGAAGCTGTTTTACATCGTCACGAGACATATCAGCCGTTTCAATAGGGTCAAGGAAAGTGACACTTATATCAGTAGGTGTGATTACAAAGTTATTTCCCTCAAGAATTTTAAAGATATTACGTAGATAAACAGGAACAACAGTAACACCTGTTTTTTGCACAATCTTGAATGCTCCGTTAAAGAAAACATCAGGTGTGTTTGTGAAACCTCTTTTTCCTTCAGGAAAAACAACCATTGATTGACCGTTTTTAATTTGTTCAACAGTTTTCTGAAGTCCACGCATACTGTCACGAGGGTTATCCTGGTCAATTGGAACGCATTTGATAATATGACTGATTTGCTCAATAGCAAAGAAATTGTTAAGGGATTTTCTCATTAAAAAGCCTATGTTATGGTCTTTTAAAACGTGGAGAAGAACCGGAATATCAGCATAACTCTGATGATTTGGAGTAAAAAGAATCGGTCTGTCCTTTGGTATTTTTTCAAGACCATTGACAGTAATGTTGATTTTTGCCGCTTTCACAACAAAATCTGCCCATTTTTTTACGGCAGGAAAACCGAATTTATCGGCTTTCTCCTGCTCACCTTTTTTCTCAAGATGCTTGTGATAAGCAATTTTTGGTTCCATAACTACAAATAAATGACCAAAAACCTGAGCAATTGTTTTGATGCTGAATAATTTATCTTTAAAATCCGCCATTTTCTCACGTCTCCAAATAATCAATATATTCTTCTAAACACATACCAAGTTCGTTGATTTTCTTGGCGTGTTCAACACCTACATATCTGAAATGCCAAGGCTCATACATAATACCTGTCTGTGTTGTTTTATCCTTAGCGTATCTGAGAATAAATCCATAATCTTCAGCATTTTCCATAAGCCAACGGAACTGTGCTGTATTTTCAAATGAAGATGAAAGTGAGAAATTGCCTTTTTCAAGAATGTCAAAGCCTAATCCTGTGTTGTGCTCACTTGTGCCTGAAAAAGTACGGGAATAATTTGCCTTGTTAATGGCTTCAGCTTCAGAATATCCCTGACTCATATATGAGTTTACCGAACGTGTAAAAAGTTTATCCTGAAGGTGAATACTTCTGTATGCAGAAACGAGCTGAAGCGGAACTCCTGCTTCACTGGCAGCGGCAAACATATCTTTGAGTGGCTGATATGCTGCTCTGTCAACTGCTTTTACAGAATTGTGTTCCTCACAGTTAAGATACATGGCATCAACATACTGTCCGTTTGACCAATAAACCAAATCCCATTTAAAATCCTCGGGTAATTCATATTGACGATTTAAAAGCATAAGATTTCTGCCGTGCTTGAAAATGTCAGCGGGAACAGCATCGGGAGAGCGATATTTAACGGTGTCATAAAATGAACCTGTAAGAACAGGCTTTGTTGTTATAACTATTGTTTCCTGTACTTTAGTTGTACTCTCCGTTGTTGTTTCACTTGTTGAACTTTCGGGAGATGTGCTGTTGGTATCCGATTCAGTTTCTTTGGTGCTTTCCTTTTCTTCGGTTGTATTTTCGGTAGTTTTTTGAATTTCCGAACTACCGGTTTCAGGTGGGGCTGATGAATCTTTATCGGAAGCTACGGTAATACCGACAAAAAGAACTATAAAGATTACAAGACAGGTTATGACTACTCTTACAGTAGCTTGTTGCTTCTTTTGTTTTTTTGTAGAACGCCTTTTCTTTTGAGCCATTATACACATAACCTCCTGTTTTTTCGTGAAAAATATTATACCATAAAAATGCAAACAAAACAACAACTAAATCGCTACAACAATAAAATAAATGAGATTTTTCACATAAACACATTATACCATCACATTCTTATTGACTTTTTTTGCGATTTGATGTAAAATGACAGAGTAAATATGCAACTTTTGAAAGGGGTTCAAAAAAATGGCTAAAAAACAGTTGACTATTGAAGAATATAAGGCAAAAGCTGAAAAAAGTGCATTGAAAAAAGAAAACTTTGCAAAGGTGTTTATGTCATCTATCGCAGTTATGCTTGCACTCGTAATTACATTCAGCACAGTAACACTTGCATATACTTTTGTGGGTAAAGCAGGTCAGACAACAGTTGTTTCAGGTCCTGCAACTAATAATGGTGGCTCAACAAATGTAGATAATAGCGGTTCTGATGATTATACAACAGATGTTCCATCAAGTGACGAAGTAACAGACGTTCCTGCTGGTGATGAACCAACAGATGCACCAACAGGTGACGAACCAACAGAAGCTCCTTCAGGTGATAAAACTCCTGATGCTCCTACAGGTACTGTAAACGCTGAACAGGAATACCTTGATATGTATAAAAAGGCTGTTGCAGCTGCAAGAACAAAGTCAAAGTCAGTTATCCGTGTAAAAGACGGTGCTATCAACTACAAGGGTATTGTTAAAGCAGGTCCTCTTTCAGGTGCTGCATCTACTCTTATGGGTATGTTTATGGTTAAGGACGAGGCTTCAATCGAGGTTAAGAATGAACAGTGGGATAAGACAAAGCTTCCTGATGCAAGTAAGCTCACACTTAACGGTGTTCAGAAAATTACTCGTGTAGAAAAAGGTAATACATATGTTATTACAGTTGTTGCAAAGAATGCAGTAAATCCAAAGGCTAATGCTGACGGTGTTGGTTCTGTTGCAGGTGTTATCGAAGAAAGCCAGATTACAGGCGCTATCGGTTCAGTTCCAGGCCTTTCACTCAACAATATCAGTATTGCTTATGAAAACGTTACTGCAGTTGCTACAATCGATAAGGCAACAGGCAACCTTATTGCACTTGACATCAACGCACCTTGTATTCTTGGCCTTGATGCAAAAATTCCACTTGTAGGTTCTATCAACGGTGCTCAAGTTGGTATTCAGGTTATCACAGAATACAAAATTTCTTACTAATTACATCTTAAAATAAAACTAAAGGACTTGGCTTAATTGTCAGGTCCTTTTTTGTGTTCCTTTACAAAATATGAAAATTAGTTGGTATTACAAATTATAATTTGTCGGGATGATTTTAATTGATGAATTGCAGGGGCTGACGACCCCGGCAGCCCGAACCAAGTGTACAGATAAACCGAGAACGGGACGCCGAGTCGTCGTCCCCTACAAAATTTCTGCATCATATCAATCATCCCTACAAACTCCAATTTATTATTGTGTTTTATTCTTCCGTTTGCTTACCTAAGAATGATGCTGCAACGGATACAAGTTTAATTTCCGTCTGTGATGGCATACTACCATCGGCATTAAGCATCAGAATCACGGCACCTGCAACATCACCGCCACCGATAATTGGAAATGCAAGTCCTGCCTCTTTTTCCTTGTCAGCCAATGGATAAAGTGCCTTAACTTCAGGAGAGGCAACATAATTTTCTCTGTTTTCCATAAGTGATTCAAGTTCAGCGGAAATTCGTTTGTCCATAGCCTCTTTTTTCGGCATACCTGCAACAGCAATTACATGGTCGCGGTCAGTAATAATCACAGGTAAATTCGTAGCACGATACAAAACATCTGTGTATTGACTTGCAAATTCTGACAATTCACCAATTGGCGAATATTTTTTAAAAATAACCTCACCATCAGAAGCGGTAAAAATTTCCAATGGGTCTCCCTCACGGATTCGCATAGTCCTACGAATCTCTTTCGGAATAACAACCCTTCCCAAATCGTCAATTCTTCTCACAATCCCAGTTGCTTTCATATACACGTTTCTCCTTAAATTACAAATTGTGTTGTTATTATTTGCAAAGAAAGGTGATTTATACTTACACAAAGAAAGGTGATTTATACTTGTCAGTATTTACATTTTACTGTAGTTGTGTTATAATAACTTAATAAGGTGAGAATAATGGCTAAAAATTCAAGAAATGCGACTTTGGATATTCTTAAGTTGATTGCTTCGTATTTTGTTGTGTTTATACATGTTCGGTTTTATGGAACGGCAGGCGACATTGTTGCTGCACTAGCACGTTTTGCAGTGCCTGTGTTCTTTATGACTTCTGGCTACTTTTGTTATGGAAGCGATTTGACTACAATAAGGAAAAGAATAATCAAAATTACCAAGATTCTTTTGTTTGCATCTATTCTTTATAACGCCCTTAACATATTTTCGGAATTTGTGTCAGATGGATATGCTGGTGTTACTGAGTATTTTTCGATTTTTCTCAATATAAAGAGTATATTTGAATTGGTGGTTTTTAATAGCCCATTTTCGGCTACTAGACTTTGGTTTTTGTTTGCATTGATATATGTGTATGTGATGCAATGGATTTTTGTAAGGTTCAAGGTTGGAGATAAGGTAATCTTTACCGCATCACTTGTGTTTCTTGTGTTATGTCTAATTCTTGGCGAGGGTTTAAAGCTTTTTGACATAGAGCTTCCTGAACATTATGTACGAAATTTTTTGCTTACCGGTTTCCCATTTTTTGGATTTGGTTTGTTCTATAAAAAGTATAGCGAAAGGGTTCGCGATATAAGTGCTGTTATTTATTGGGCGGTGTTCTTTTTCGGTGTGATTCTTACATTGCTTGAATTTAGAGTGGTTGGAGATATAACTTTACATCACGGAGCTGTTTTAATGACACTATCCTTGTTTGGTTTATCATTGTACAACGGAGATAAGAGTTATCCTGCTTGGCTTGTAAAACTATCTGAATGTAGTCTTGGTATTTATATTTTCCATAAACCAGTTACCATTGTGATGAATGTGGTTCTCAAATTTTTAGGATTTGTGGAAGGAGAAATGTTGTTCACAAATTTGCTTACTTTGACAGTTTGTGTAGTGACTACTATGGTTTCTTTGGTGTTTTACAAAGTAATAAGCATCAGAAAGAAAACCACATGAGTTATTATTAAAACATGATGAGACGATATGTAAGTTGTATTACAACAGCGAGGTGATTTTACCTCGCTGTTGCTCTTTCTACCACACTATGTATCGCAAAATAAAACCTATCGAATTGTGTCAATGTTGTCAGTAAAGGGTATCCTTCACGGATTCGCATAGTTCTACGAATCTCTTTTGGAATAACAACCCTTCCCAAATCGTCAATTCTTCTCACAATCCCAGTTGCTTTCATATATAAATAAAACATCTATTCACATTCGTAGGGGATGCCAACTTCTAAACAAAATTTTCAAATGAGAACAATACTGGCAACAAAAAAGCAACAGTTTTCGTTTCTGTTGCTTTAGCGTACTATATATAATCACTTTATTTATTTTCTCTTGTAATTCAATACAAGATTTCCGTTTATATTTTCAGATTTTATAAGTTCAAAATCTGAAATTGTGCTATTCATAAACAACGGTTTATCATCTTTATCTGCTACGATTGGTGCGACAACAAGGCTTAATTCGTCAATCATATCAGCTCGTTGGAAAGAGCCGTTGATAATACTTCCGCCCTCTAAAAGCAGAGTTTCGCAACCGATAATGTTTTTGAGTTTAAAAAGTGCAAATTCAACATCTATTTCGTCATCACCTGCGAAGATATACGGAATATCGAGGCTTTCAAGATATCCCAAATATCGTTCATCAACCTGTTCAGTAAGCACCTCAATAATTTGTGCACCGTCATAGCCGGGGTCACCGTCAGGGTCAACAATTTTGTTTGATTTCCAGCCTAATTTACCCTTGGGGTCAAAGGCAATTGCATAAAAACCGCTCATATCATCAAGCATAAAATCCATTTTGTGTCCTATGCCGTGACGGACAGGCTCATATTTTGACAAATCTGGATAATAATCTCCCGCAAAACTGCCTTGCATTGTAACTCGTCCGCAGATAAATCCGTTGGAATTCAGTTTTCGGTTAATATCGTAGTAGATTTCGCAGGCATCTGCACATTCAGGTTTTGATAAAAATTCACCTGTGACCTTTCCGTCAAGTGAAGTTACCATGTGACAAATAATATAGGGTCTGTTCATTTTATCACCGTTTATTCTTTTATAAATTTTTTGTCAGTATCGGGCAATTCTTCTGATATGTATCGTTCAACGTTCATACGCAAATCATATTTTTCACGCAATTCAATTATTCTTTTCATCATTGGTGATTTGTGATGAATGTCAATTGATTCCTGATTCACCCAGCTGTCGATTAAAAGCACAGTTTCGGTATCATTCATCGGAAAGAAGTATTCATAACGAGTATTTCCGTCTTCTTTTCGTATTTCATCGACGATTCCGCTTGTAATCATTTCCTCTGCAAATTTTCGTGCATTTCCGTTTTCGCCGACATAATAAATGTTTATCGTTATCGCCATGTTTTTTCTCCTGTAATTCTCTTATTTAAGTGTAAATTCAGCGTTATTGTCCGAATAACCTTTATTGTTGCCGATAGTGTTTAACAACATCTCTTTAAGGTCGATTTTCACATCACCTTTCTGAAGTTTAGGCTCAACCTTTTTAAGGATAAATGAAAATCTGTCAAGAGTCTTTACAAAAGCACTATGTATCGGAGTACCTTCAACATAAGGCATATCACCTGTGAATATTGCAAGTCCTACCTCACCGATAAGGTCAGTCAGCTTCTTATCTTTAATAGATTTATCAACTCTAATGAAAAGAAGACGACCTAAAGTGCCCACAGATGCAGTCGTTATGAACTTTTTGCCGAGATTTTTAAGGTGTTTTACAATACCTTTGCCACCGTTAAGGGCTCGGAGCACACGCTCCACAATTGCACTGCGGAACTGACGGTCGAAATATTCCTGAATTGGTAATCCGTTCATATCCCAACCAAAATCTTCAACAGAAATAGATTCAATTTTAAGTACAGAGTTTTCGTCAACTGTGATTTTTCTGTATTTGGCAGGACTACCAACAAGACAAGATGTGCATATATCAATAAATCGGTTACCTTTTTCGCTGTAATATTCGTTGATGCTCTGAATGTGCATGTGACCTGTCAATGCAAATTCAACGCCATTATCTGCAAGAAAAGAAGCAACCTTTCGCCATTCCTTGATTTTAGCATCACCAACAAGGTCAAAAACAGGCACCGACGGGATAATAGGATAGTGGCAGATTGCGAACATTGAGCATCCGTCAGCATTTGACTTGTCCATCTGTTCCTTTGCCCAAGACATAAGTCGGTCATCCATAGCCCCTTTTGGATGGTCGGCACTGTCGCAACAGATTGCAAGCATTCTCACACCGTCATTAATTTGTGCAACATAGGAATGAGTCGGCTCATCAACTGCAAGTGCATCACCGTGACCAAAATCCTTGTACATATCAGTAAGCATTTCAAATGGTGTGCCTTCTGCTTCAATCCACTGGTCATTTTTAAAGGCAAATGCATTGCCGTAGTCGTGACCTGCAGTAATAACAAAAATCTTTTTGCCACTTTCCTTAAGCTTATAAAGTTCTTTTACAAAACTTTTGTGACTTTCAAGCTCACCGTTTTTTGTAAGGTCACCGGGGATGATGACAATATCGGTTTCTGTGTCATGGGCAATTTTTTCAAAAGTAGATTTTATGATTGCACTGCTTTCTTTCATAAAATACTGCTCTTTTTTCATATAATCTTCAAAGGCTTTGCCCTCAGCACCTAAATCGTTTTCAAAATAATGAGTGTCAGTTAAAAGATAAAATTTTACAGGTTTCATAAATTATATTCCCTTTCAAAATTGTACAAGTATATATTATCATAAATGCAACAGTATTTACAACAAAAAATATTGTTACAAAGTTTTTCTTGCAGAAAATAATAAATGATATATAATAGATTTATAAGGAGGCGACAGTATGCAGTATTTTATTTCATTTCTTGAGGGAATAATCACATTTATTTCTCCTTGCCTTTTACCTATGATTCCTCTGTACATCTCATACTTTGCAGGTGGAAAAGAGCAAAACACAAAAAAGACAGTAAAAAATGCCTTGGGGTTTATACTTGGATTTACAATAGTTTTTGTGCTTATGGGGGCGCTTGCAGGAACATTTGGTAAACTTCTTAATCAATATAAAACAATTGTTGATATTATAACAGGTCTTATAGTTATCTTCTTTGGCCTTAATTTCCTTGGAGTGTTCAAACTGAACATTTTCAAGGGTGCTAAAAAAGTGAAAACAGATAATTTAGGCTTTTTCTCATCAATGGTTTTCGGAATTGTGTTCTCAATCGGCTGGACACCTTGTGTAGGTGCATTCTTAGGTTCAGCATTAATGCTTGCTGCAAGTCAGGGACATGTTGTTGAGGGAATTGTCATGCTCTTACTGTATTCTTTAGGACTTGGGATTCCGTTTTTCGTAAGTGCAATTCTTATTGACAAGTTAAGAGGAGCATTCACATTTATAAAAAAGCATTATAAGGTAATCAATACTGTTTGTGGTTGTTTGCTTGTAGTAATCGGTGTACTTATGGCGACAGGGTTATTTGGAAAAGTCCTTAATTTACTTTCATAGGAGGTAGAATATGAAAAATACGATTAAATGGATTATAATTGCAGTCTTACTTGTGGGACTTCTTGCAGGTGCAACTGTTTTGTATAATAAATATAGTGAAGAATTTAATATGAACAATCAAACACCAACGGAAAACACATCTAAAAATGAACAGGCTGATAATGTGCAAGGAAACGTGGCACCTGATTTTACAGTTACTGATTATGATGGCAACAAAGTCAGATTATCAGATTTTAAAGGAAAACCTGTTGTTCTTAATTTCTGGGCAACCTGGTGCTATTATTGTAAAGTTGAAATGCCTGATTTCAACGAGGCTTATAAGAAATATCCCGATGTTCAGTTTCTTATGGTGAATGCAACAGGTACTAACGGAGAAACTGTTGAAACTGCTAAAGCTTATGTTGAGCAGGAAAAGTTTGAATTTCCGGTTTTCTTTGATAATGAGTATGATGCACTCAAAACGTATGGAATATCAAGTTTTCCAATGACAATTTTTATTGATGAAGATGGTAACATTGTATCACAACGTATCGGAATGCTTACAATGGATACACTTGAAAGTGAAATTAAAAAGATAACAGAATAGGTAACAAAAATCACCGTAAGAGTAATTCCTACGGTGATTTTTTTATTCTATAATCTCATTTGCAATCGGTTTCTTCATAAATTCTTTTATATCATATTCCATACTTGTTGCAACCCACATTTTCATATATGCTGAAATAAATGTGCCATAAGGCAACGGAATTATATTTAATTCATCATAAATTCGTGTGCTTTCATATCCTGCTTTGGAGTTAGCACCTAAAACAAACATAGGAACATTCAATTCGTTTGCTTTTTTGCAAAATGATACAAGTTTTTCATTTGTTGTATTAAGCGTTGCACTATGATATGGTTTAAAAAGTATTGCTTTTGCGTTTTCAAGACAATATGAATAACTTTGTGCAGGCACATTGGGGATTACAAGTATCTGTGAGTCAGTAGAATAGTTTACAATTCCTAAAGTATGCTTCTCTTCATTTGTTTTTATATTGTTTATAGTAAAATTGCCGTTATATTTTGCAAAAGGAATTTTGTCTATGCTATACACATTTGCGCTCAGTTCATTGTGTCCCAGAATTCTTGACGGAATGTGAATGTTTGTGATGTTTTCATCATCATTTTTGTATGCAACAAAAACACCTGTGCCAGTTTTGTTTCTGATAAATTCGACAGCACATTGAAAATTGGGATAACCGTTGGAGCGCTCATCCTCTAAAGGATAGTCTGCTGAAACAAACATAATTGGTATTGAACAGTTGCCAAAAGCGTATTCGATGGCAGTTGATGTGCATTGAAGTGTGTCTGAACCGTGAGTTACGATTATTCCGTCAAAATCTTTTGCAAGCTTTTCACCAATTTCCTTTTGCAATAAGTTAAGCTCATTTGCAGATAAGTTTTCACTTAAAATGCTGTATGGTGTATATGTTTCAAATATTATTTCATGGTCATTTTCATAGTTTTTCAGCAGTGCATATTTCATTTTATCGTCAACACCGATAAAATCACCTTTAATGCAACTGCCTATTGTTCCACCTGTAAAAATAACTGCTATTTTCATAAAATGCTCCTTGCAAATAAATCTGTATTATTTATACCATATTATAAAGAAAAATTAAAGAGTTATAATTTCATTATTTGTTTAATTTACTTTTTCATTCTTTTGTGATATATTAAATAAAAACATATTTTGGAGAAAATTATGCTTATAAACGGTTTTCAGAAATTAACAATTTTAGATTATCCAGGAAAAGTAGCCTGTATTGTTTTTACACCGGGCTGTAATTTTCGCTGTCCTTTTTGTCATAACGCATCACTTGTAACTCATGTTGACAAGGATACTTATATAGATGTTGATGAGGTTTTGTCATATCTCAAGAAAAGACAAGGACTTCTTGACGGTGTTGTAATAACAGGTGGCGAACCGCTTTTGCAGGATGGCATTGAGGATTTTATTGCTGAAATAAAAGCTCTCGGATATTGTGTTAAGCTTGATACAAACGGTAGTTTTCCTAAAAAGCTCATTTCCGTTGTGGAAAAAGGTCTTGTGGATTATGTTGCTATGGATATTAAGAATAGCAAAGAGAAATATGCAGAAACTATAGGCGTTGATGATTTTGATATTACACCGATAGAAAAAAGCGTAGATTTTTTATTGCAGAATAAAGTGGATTTTGAATTCAGAACAACTATTGTTGACGGATTCCATACTTTAGACGATATACGAGATATTGTGGTATGGATTAAAGGTGCACACAAGTACTTTTTACAGAATTTTGTGGACTCAGGTGACCTTATAAAGCCTGATTTGAAGCCAGTTTCAGCACTTTTGCTTAAAGAAATGCAGAAAAAAGCATCAGAAATTATACCAAATGTTGAAATAAGAGGAATTTAGAAAAAACACAAGATATTGTGCAAAAACCTATTGACAACACACTATATATGTATTATAATAAGTCTCGCTAACCAAAAAATCTGTGCGTAACGGTAAGCGGGACTTATCTTTATAATACACAGAAAATTAGATTAACAGGAGGGCGCAATATGTATAACGTAGTAAAAAGAGACGGCAAAATAGCATCTTTCGACCTTAAAAAGATTTCCGATGCTATCACACAGGCTTTCGACGCTTGTAACAAACAGTATAACGCAAACATTATCGATTTCCTCGCACTTAAAGTAACTGCAGAATTTGAGCCTAAAATTCAGGATGAAACAATTTCAGTTGAAAACATTCAGGATAGTGTTGAATCCGTTCTTATCAAGGCCGGTTATGACGATGTTGCAAAGGCATACATTATCTATCGTCGTCAGAGAGAAAAAATCCGTAACCTTAATGCAACAATGGTTGACTATAAGGCTATCATTGACAACTACCTTAATGTTAACGACTGGCGTGTTAAAGAGAACTCAACTGTTACTTATTCAGTAGGTGGTTTGATTCTTTCAAACTCAGGTGCTGTTACTGCTAACTATTGGCTCTCTGAAATTTATGATGATGAAATCGGCAACGCTCACAGAAATGCTGATATTCACATCCATGACCTTTCAATGCTTACAGGTTACTGTGCAGGTTGGTCACTTAAACAGTTGATTCAGGAAGGTCTTGGCGGTGTTCCCGGTAAGATTACATCTGCTCCTGCTGCTCACCTTTCAACACTTTGCAACCAGATGGTTAACTTCCTTGGAATTATGCAGAATGAATGGGCAGGTGCTCAGGCTTTCTCATCATTTGACACTTATCTTGCACCATTTGTTAAGGTTGATAACCTTTCATATAAAGAAGTTAAACAGTGTATTCAGTCATTTATCTATGGTGTAAACACTCCATCTCGTTGGGGAACACAGTCACCATTCACAAATATCACTCTTGACTGGACAGTTCCAAACGACCTTG
>CALCTT010000073.1 GCA_937906895.1 uncultured Clostridia bacterium
GACCGCATCATCTATGGCTATGTTCAGGATATGTTCAAGGTTGAGCTTTTCAACTTTGCCATATTCAATGTAGCTTACATTTTCATCACCGTCTTTGCCATTCTCTTTGCCCTTTGCATGATCTTTGAAAAGCCCGAGGAAGATATCGACGATGAGCTTTATGTTGATTACGATTTCGGCTCTCCTGCAGAGGCAACTTGTTATACAGTTGTAAGCAACGACGATAACGGCGATATTATCATTAAGCTTGTCAATGTTACAGAAAATGCAAGCACAGTTGCAGTAAAGCTTGACAACGCAAATGTGCAAGGTACAGCAATCATCAATCAGGTTGCAGGCGATTCACTCCAGAATGACAATGTTCTCGGTGCAGATGAGTCCACACATCTTAAAATGGACGAATTTACACTCGACGGATTTAGTAGTGAATTCAACTACACAATGCCCGCATATTCAGTAACATCAATTAGACTTAAAACAGCAGAATAATATTGTAGGGGACGCCGACTCGGCGTCCCGTTTTCGTAGGTGTCGGCACTTGACTCAACAAAGTGAGACTGTAGAAGTAGCAACTGTGTAGGGTCGCTTGCGCGTTGCGACCGTTGTTGTTTGAGAGGTAACTGTTTCGGGCGATTCGTGAATCGCCCCTACAATACAAGCAAAATGTTGCGTCCGAATAGGCACTGCGAACGATAGAGTGCCTACCTCTGACGAGGTGCGGGTCTCCGGTGGAGACCTCTGCGAAGCAGAAGCACCGACCGAGCCGGCAGGCGAGACTTAGCTGTCGAACGCAGTGAGACTGAGGGAGTAAACGGAGAACCAACAAACTCCCTCCGCCATTTTCTCACGAAAATGTCACCTACCTCAACGAGGGAGGGGAATCGAACATCCCCACAAATTCCAATTTGATGGAAAGACAACATTAAAAAGACCACAAACCTTTTGTAGGAATGTGGTTGTTGGTTTTTATATACTATTTGTGTGCGTTGCAGTTTGCACAATTTCCTGTACATCCTTGGAATTCTGCTTTTCCCTCGGGAGTGTCACGATAATACTGGGTATGAGTTTCTCTGTGCTTTGTGTTGTTCCAGATTTGTTCTGCAACAGGAGCCCATTCTTTAGCATATTCGTCGCATTTACTGCAAAGCTCATCTGCAGTTTCCTGATGCTGTAAATCAGATGACTTTGCACCTGTTTGCTTAATGATTTCACGAAGTCTTTCGGGATTTTCAAGCATCGGACAAGGACGAAGATGATTGTCGTTAAATGGTTGATTCTTGTAATATGTCATAAAGAGAGGACGTTGTAATGCCTCTAAAAGCGTATGGGTACGGATATTTGAGTCAGAAAAATGAATGAATACACAAGGCTCAATATCACCAGCAGAGTTAATGTGGAAATAATTTCGTCCACCTGCAATACAACCACCAACATATTCACCGTCATTCTGGAAATCCATAATGAAAATAGGCTTACCTGTTTTACCATTACGCATTTTCTTATTCCAGAAATAAAGTTCTTTTCTCTGTTCAGGAGTAGGAATAAGCTCTTTATCAGCACCGTGACCAACAGGCATATAGTTGAAATTGAGCATATACTTAGCACCTTTGTCGATAACGAAATCAACAAATTCATCACTTGTAACGGTATCAAGATTTTTTCTTGTGTAGCATACTGAAACACCGAAAAGGCACTTGTTCTTTTTGAGCAAATCCATCGCTTTAAGAGTTGTCTGGTATGCACCTTTACCTCTACGCCAGTCGTTTGACTCCTCATTACCTTCAAGGCTCAATGCAAGTGTAATGTTACCAATACGGTTTATTTCTTTGCAGAAAGCTTCGTCAACAAGTGTTGCATTAGTAAAAATAAGGAAAATACAATCTTTATTGTTTTCACAGATTTGTAAAACCTCTTTTTTCTTGATAAGAGGCTCACCACCTGTAAGCCAATAGAAATGACAGCCTAATTCCTTACCCTGACTGACAATACTCTGCATTTCATCAAGAGAAAGATTTTGTTTATGGCCGTATTCGGCAGACCAACAGCCTTTACAATTGAGGTTACAAGCACTTGTAGGGTCAAAAAGAATGTTGAAAGGAATATTACATTTATACTTTTCACGATTTTCACGAACAGCCTTTGTACCATAGTAACCTGCATCAATACCAAATGATAAGAGCATCTGTTTAAGCACGTTTCTGTCAAGGTCATTAATAAGATTTAAGGCAAACTGAGTCCAGATATTGTCTTTATCTTTAGCAACATCCTGAAATTTCTTGAAGTTTTCAGGTGGAAAAATCTTATTAAAGACAGGCTCGATTTTCCTGCTTAATTTTACAATATTAGCATGTGGGTCTTTGTCAATATACCTGAGAATTCTGTCAAGTGCAAAACGAAGACTTGCTTTTTGAAAATTGTAAATAAAATTCATAATAAAACCCTTCAAAATTTTAAAAAATACATATTCATTTTATTTTATTGCAAATTTATTATAAAGTCAATGATTTTATGACTTCTTTAACAATAAATTAATATGTTACTTGTTTATTTTACGCTGTTTTAGGGCAAAATAAACGGAAATCAAATAAAAGTGAAAAAGTATGGAATTTTTTTCTGAAATATGGTATATTTAAAGGTACTATTTAATAAAGGTGAAATTCAGATGAACAAAGCTTATACTAAAATTGCAAATGGCGCAAAGCTTCTTTGCGTAAACAGTAATAAATTTAAGACTAATTGCATTAAGGTGGATTTTTATCTTCCTATAGGTGAACATCTTGCTGCACAAAATGTGTTGACATCTTTAATGGGACACACATCTGCAAGATATAACACATTTACTTCTTTTAATGCAAAGGTTGAAAGTCTTTACGGTGCAGATTTTGAAACAGGAATAGCAACAATCGGTGAAAAGGTGAGAATAAGATTTTCCGTTGAAATTCCTGATGACCGTTTTTCTCTTGACGGAAAGTCAATTGCCGAGGAAACCGTTGATTTTCTTGTTGACATAATCAGTAATCCTCATTGTGAAAATGGTGAATTTGATAAAAATGCGACTGAAAGAGAAGTAAGATTTACTTTACAGAATATTGAAGCAGAAAAGAACGACAAGCGTTCTTATGCTGTTTCTCGTCTTCGTCAGCTTATGTGTCAGGGTGAGCCTTATGGTATTGACCGTGAAAAGCTTGAAGAAGATGTCAAAAATCTTAACGGTAAAAAGCTCTACAATGCTTATGTGGATATGCTTAAATCTTCAACTATCGTGATTACTGCTTGTGGCGGACTCAGTGAAGAAATGCTCAAAGCAAAATTTACAGAGTTTGTAAATTCAATTAATGAAAGAAATCCTCAGAAAATTGAAACTGTTTTTATTAAGAAAGCAGAAAAAATAAGATATTTCAAGGACGAAATGGATGTTAATCAGGCAAAGCTTGTTATCGGACTTCGTTCAGGTATGGAAAACGAAAATGACGACTATTTTGCATTCCGAGTAATGACAGATATTTTCGGTGGTGGACCTTATTCAAGACTTTTCCTTAATGTCCGTGAAAAAATGAGCCTTTGTTATTATTGCGGTGCAAGACTTCTTCGTGAAAAAGGTATTATTTTTATTCAGAGTGGTATTGAAGAAGAAAACTATGAAAAAGCACTAAAGGAAATCTTTAATCAGATAGATGTTATGAAAAACGGTGAATTTACTGACGAGGATTTTGACTCTTCAATCAAAGCACTTGCAGATGCCTTCAAGGGTGTTGAGGACTCACCTGTTGCAGTTTGTACCTTTTACAGCTCACAGGTATTTGATGATGAAATTGTCAGCGGTAAGGAATATGCAGAAAAAATATGTGCAGTAACCCGTAAACAGGTGACAGAGTGTGCAAAGCGTGTCAGCATAGATTCAGTTTATTTACTTGCAGGAGAGGGTGGTAACAATGAGTAATATCAAAGAAATCAGAAATGAGTTGCTTAACGACAGTTATTATGAAATTGACCACTCATCAGGATATAAAATCTTCGTTTATCCAAAGAAAAACTATTCTTCATCTTATGCAATTTTCGGCACAAAATACGGTTCAATAGACACTTGCTTTAAGGTTGAGGGACAAGAAAAGTTCACGGAAATCCCTGAGGGTATTGCCCATTTTTTAGAGCATAAGCTTTTCGAGAGTGAAGAGCTTGATGCTTTTGCAAGATATGCGAAAACAGGTGCGTCTGCAAATGCTTACACATCATTTGACAAGACTTGTTATCTTTTCTCTTGTACCGATAATTTTGAAGACTCACTTGAAATTCTTTTTGATTTTGTACAAAATCCTTATTTTACAGAACAGACAGTACAAAAAGAACAGGGGATTATCGGTCAGGAAATCAGAATGTATGAGGATGAACCCGGTTGGGAATCTTTATTCGTATTGCTTCGTGCAATGTACCATAAACATCCTGTAAGAATTGATATTGCAGGTACAGTTGAATCAATCAGTGAAATAACTGCAGATTTGCTTTATGAATGTTATAACACATTCTATAATCCTGCAAATATGGCACTTGCTGTTGCAGGTAATGTAACGGTTGAGCAGGTTTTAAAGGTTGCAGATAAAATGCTCAAACCAAAGGAAAGCAAGAGAATTGAAAGAAAATTTCAAGAAGAACCTGCCGGAGTTGTTGAAAAAACTGCAGTTAAGAATCTCTCAGTTTCAATGCCTATTTTTGCTATTGGTTTTAAGGAAGAAATAAAAACTCCTTCAAGAACACTTAAAGAGTCAGTTGAAAGCAATCTTCTCCTTGATATTATTGCAGGTAAAACATCTTCACTTTATGAAAAACTTCTCGGTGAAGGTCTTATTAATACGACATTTGATACAGAATTTTTCGAGGGATATGGCTATTCTGCTCATATTTTCAGCGGCGAAAGTGATGATTATGAAAAAGTAAGAGAATGTATTAATAAAGAGCTTGAAAGAGTTATTAAAGACGGTGTAAACAAAGAAGACTTTGACCGTATAAAGAAAAAGCATTATGGTAATTTCATTATGGGATTTAACGATATTGACTCGATTTCAAATTCTCTTATCGGTTCATATTTCAACGATGAAGGTCTTTTTGAACAGTTGTCAGTTCTTGAAAGTGTGACACTTGAAGATGTAAACAATCGTTTGAGAAGCGCAATCAATATTGAAAATTCTTCAATGTCGGTTATTAAACAGAAATAAGGAGGTAGCAGGATGAGATTTTTATCAGACTATTGTGAAGTTCATTTTCCGGCTCTTGGTTGGTCTTTTGATGTTTATGAAAATTTTCTTGAGATTCCATTCGGTGGAGATACAATTACAATTAAGTTTTATGGTGTAATCATCGCATTTGGTTTTGTTCTTGCTGCACTTTTCGGTGGCAGAAAGGCTTATGTGTGGAAAATGAGTCTTGACCATATGGTTGATGTGTTGATTTACGGTATTATCGGTGCAGTTGTAGGTGCAAGACTTTATTATGTAGCTTTCCAATGGGATGAATATAAGGACAATCTCCTTTCCATATTCAAAATATGGGAAGGCGGACTTGCAATTTACGGCGGTATTATCGGTGGTATTATCACTGCATATTTTGTATGCAGAAAAACGGGTCTGCCATTTTTAAAACTCCTTGATTTGATTGGTATGGCATTGCCTATCGGTCAGGGAATCGGTCGTTGGGGCAACTTTACAAACCAAGAAGCATTTGGTGTCAATACAACAAGTCTTTTCGGTATGACAAGTGATAAGATTGTTGACTACATAAACAGTCATCAGCAGGAATTTGCAGAATACGGAATCGAAATGAATCCTGATTTGCCTGTGCACCCTACATTTCTTTATGAATCCGTATGGTGTCTTTTAGGATTTGTTATCCTCTATATCGTCTGTCAGAAATTTCATAAATTTGATGGCCAATTGATTTTAGGCTATGGTATTATCTACGGACTTGAAAGAACAGTTGTTGAGGGACTTCGTATAGATAGTCTTTATATTGCAAATACAAATCTTCGTGTGTCACAGCTTGTGTCATTGGTACTTGTAATCGTATGTACTGCAATTACAATTTATAAATTTGCAAAGCTTAATAAAGAAAAGAAATCATTGGAGGTGCAGGAAAATGTATAAAAATATTGACGGTAAAGAGGTATCAGCATCTGTAAGAAATGATATCAAAGCAGAGGTTGAAGCGTTAAAAAATCAAGGCAAGAAAACAGGACTTGCTGTTGTGATTGTAGGAAATAACCCTGCATCACGTGTGTATGTAAATAACAAGAAAAAAGGTTGCGAGGAAGTAGGAATGGAGTCATTTGAATATGCTCTTCCCGAAGAAACCACAACTGAAGAATTGTTAGAACTTGTTGAAAAACTCAATAATGATGACAATGTTGACGGTATTCTCTGTCAGTTGCCATTACCAAAGCAGATTGATGAGAAAAAGGTCCTCAACGCAATTGTTCCTCACAAGGATGTTGATGCATTTCATCCTGTAAATACAGGTCATATTATGATTGGTGACCACTCATTTTTACCTTGTACACCTGCAGGAATTATGGAAATGCTCAAATATTATGACATTTCTGTTGAGGGCAAAGAGTGTGTTGTAATCGGCAGAAGTAATATTGTTGGTAAACCAATGGCAATGCTTCTTTTAGGACAGAATGGTACTGTTACAATTTGTCATTCACGTACAAAAGACCTTGCGGAAGTGACAAAGAGAGCTGATATACTCGTTGCAGCAGTTGGCATTGCATACTTTGTAAAAGAAGATATGGTAAAAAACGGTGCGGTTGTAATCGATGTTGGTATGAACAGAAATTCAGAAGGTAAGCTCTGCGGTGATGTTGATTTTGAAGCAGTTAAGGAGAAATGCTCATTCATCACACCTGTTCCCGGTGGCGTAGGACCAATGACAATTACAATGCTTTTAAAGAATACATTGACTGCTTCTAAAGAACATTTTAATAAATAACGGTAGGGCGGGGGACTCTTGGCTCACCTGAAAGGGGAGCTGTCACCGCAAGGTGACTGAAGGGTTCTCGCCGAGCATCTTTTAAATAAAAGAAGGTGAGTAAATGACACAATTTAATATTACAGGTATGAGTTGTGCGGCTTGTGTTGCACGAGTTGAAAAAGCCGTCAACGGAGTTGAGGGCGTTGAATCTTGTTCAGTCAGTTTGCTTACCAATTCCATGGGCGTAGAAGGCTCTGCAGACCCACAGAAAATCATTTCTGCAGTAATTGAAGCAGGTTATGGTGCAACACTTAAAGACGGTAAAAATGCACCATCAAAGACAAATGACGACGATGCGTTGAAAGATACCGAAACACCAAAACTCAAAAAACGACTTGTTGCATCATTGGGCTTTTTAATTGTACTAATGTACATTTCAATGGGACATATTATGTGGGGTTGGTGGTTGCCTGAAATATTAGCATCAAATCCACTTGCAATAGGACTTTTGCAGTTGATTTTAACTGCTATCGTAATGGTAATTAACCAGAAATTCTTTATAAATGGCTTTAAAGGACTTTTGCACAAGTCACCAAATATGGATACTCTTGTGGCATTAGGTTCAGGTGCGTCATTTGTTTACAGCACTTATGCACTTTTTAAAATGACTGCTGTAAGTGGTGAAATGGCTCACCATTATCTTCACGAGTTTTATTTTGAGTCTGCCGCTATGATTTTGACACTTATTACCGTTGGTAAGATGCTCGAAGCTCGTTCAAAAGGTAAAACTACAAATGCTCTGAAATCTTTAATGAATTTGGCACCCAAAACTGCAACAATTCTTAAAGATGGCATTGAAACAGAAATCCCTGTTGAACAAGTGCAAAAAGGCGACATTTTTGTGGTTCGACCGGGTGAACAGATTTCCGTTGATGGTGTTATAATTGACGGAACAACCGCAGTTGACGAGTCAGCACTTACAGGTGAGAGTATTCCTGTTGATAAACAGCCCGGTGACAGAGTTTCGGGCGGTACAATAAATCAATCGGGATTTATTAAATGTGAAGCATTACGAGTAGGTGAAGATACAACTCTTTCACAGATTATAAAGATGGTAAGTGATGCTGCTGCCACAAAAGCACCTATTGCAAAAATTGCTGATAAGGTTTCGGGCGTGTTTGTACCTGTTGTAATTTCAATTGCAGTTGTTGCCACAATTGTATGGCTTATTGCAGGGCAGAGTTTCGGTTATGCTCTTGCACGAGGAATTTCAGTTCTTGTAATCAGTTGTCCTTGTGCTTTGGGACTTGCAACTCCTGTTGCCATTATGGTTGGTAACGGTGTCGGTGCTAAAAACGGTATTCTTTTTAAAACCGCAGTTTCTCTTGAAGAAACAGGTAAAGCAAATATTGTAGTTCTCGATAAAACGGGTACAATAACAAAGGGCCAACCAAAAGTTACAGATATTATTCCAATCAGTTCAACAGAAAATGAGTTATTGAGTGCTGCATATTCTCTTGAAATAAAAAGCGAGCATCCGCTTGCAAAGGCAATTGTTGAAAAAGGAAATGAACTGAATATTTCAGTAATTGATGTGCAGAATTTCAAGGCACTTTCAGGAAATGGTGTAACAGCAAAACTAAATGGTAAAACAGTTTATGGTGGCAGTTTTAAATTCATCAGTGAAAAGATAATCACGGATGAAACAACTATAAAAGTTGCAGAAAATCTTGCTGATAGCGGTAAAACACCATTATTCTTTGCAAGTGATGAAAAACTCCTCGGTATTATTGCGGTTGCCGATGTAATCAAGGAGGAAAGTCCACAAGCGATTAAAGAATTGCAAAATATGGGTATAAATGTTGTAATGCTCACGGGGGACAACGAAAAAACTGCTAATGCAATCGGTAAGCAGGCAGGCGTTGACGAGGTTATAGCAGGAGTTTTACCTGACGGCAAAGAAAAGGTTGTTCGTCGTCTAAAGGATAAAGGCAAAGTTATAATGGTTGGTGACGGAATAAATGATGCACCTGCATTGACTCGTGCTGATATGGGAATTGCAATCGGTGCAGGTACGGATATTGCCATTGATTCAGCCGACGTTGTACTTATGAACAGTAAACTGTCCGATGTTCCTGCAGCAATAAGACTTAGTCGTGCAACGCTTAAAAATATCCACGAAAATCTTTTCTGGGCATTTTTCTATAACGCAATCGGAATACCGCTTGCTGCTGGTGTGTTTATAAACATTTTCGGGTGGGAATTAAATCCTATGTTCGGTGCAGCAGCAATGAGTCTTTCTTCATTCTGTGTTGTGTCGAATGCTTTGCGACTTAATTTTAAGGATATTCACAACAGTAAAAAGGATAAAAAAATCAAATTTAAATATAAGGAGAAAAAAACTATGGAAATCACATTGAAAATTGAAGGTATGATGTGTCCGCATTGTGAGGCACACGTAAAAAAGGCACTTGAAGGTGTAGCAGAGGTTCGAGAAGCAATCGTAAGCCACAAGGACGGCACAGCAATCGTCACTCTTGATGCAGACGCAGCACCTGTAACTCTCAAAAAAGCTGTTGAAGAACAAGGCTACAAAGTAATAGAATAATGCGTAATTTGTAATGCGAGATGCAGGGCGGGAGCCAACAAACAAAAAGAGCTATTAAATGAATTAACTGCCCTAAACTGTACGGATAGTACAATTTAGGGCAGTCCGGAGAAGTGATGGCATACAGTGTTTATACTCGTATCGCCGTTATTTTATAGTGGGTTCAGACAGTGCTAATTCGGATTCACAGGATTTATTTGCGTATTATAAATCGTCCGCATCCTGAACAGGCACATCAGCGTCCTTTGGGTTTCCTGTGTACCAACCTTCAGCATCAAACTGCTTTGTGTCCTCTTCACTATTCCATATTTTTGCGATTTCTTCGCTTATGCGTTCAATTTCTTTTCGTGTGTTTTTTTGCTTTTCGATTTTCTTGTTTCTTCCAAAAAGCATAATTTCACCTCCATATTAATTGTTTACACATATATTCTTTTCAAAAAGAATAGAATTAATCATAAAATAATGGTCACTTAAAATATCGAATGTTTAAAATCGTTTTTTCAGAAATTTTTTATTTTCCAATTTATTGACATTCCATGTTACTTTAGCTATAATTATTATATTAAAAGAGGGATTTGTATTGAGGAAATACAAATTTTTATATTTTTCGAAAGGATTTGATTTTGATGAAAAAGACAATCACAGCAATCGTAACAGCAGTTATGGCATCTGTAATGGGTATCACTTCATTTGCAGCACCAACAGTTCCTGATGTTCTTCCGGACAACACAGATGTACTTTTTGATGCAATTCTTAGCATTTTTGACACTATCCTTGGATTCATCGGTGAAATCGCAGGCTTACTTTTCAAATAAGAAGCACATTTTAACAAAGAATTGACGGAGGTCTTCGGACTTCCGTCTTTTTTATTTTTAATCTTGACAACTGAATATTTTACTGCTACAATAATAATTGCAAGGCAAACAAATGTTCGATAAAACGTGTATATGAAAATATATGCGTTTTTATTTTTTGTGTAATCACTTCTTATTCAGCGATTACGAAGGGAGAGAAGCAAGTCTATGATTTACAAAAACCAACAGCTTTATGGCATTTCAACAGAGGAGTATTTTTATCTCACGGAAAATTTCGCATTTGTTGATGCTGAAACAAGGGCAAATCAGGTAAGGTTTCTTGTTTATGACAAGGACAAAAAAATTATGGACACCGTTAAAAAGGTGATGGAAAACGAATTGACTGAAAAAGAGCGTCAGCTTGCGGTTGATTACTGGAGCAACAACCTGTCAATCGGCGATATTTCAAAGAAACATAATATTTCAAGGTCGTCATTTTACAGAAAAATTGACGAAATCAAAAAGAAAATTGATGCTTCGCTTAAATATGTGTTATTTTACAACGAAATTATTAAACCACCGTCAATAGCAGAATTTTTGAGTCAGGTCAATAGTGAATTTTCATTGGGGGAACAAATTGAAAACTGAAAAAACCACACTTTATGATTTAGGAAAGGAATATGAAAAGCACGTGAAATTACAACAGCATTTCATAAACCGATGCAAAAAAGAAATAGAGAGGGCAAAAAAGTCGGGGGACTACAATGCTGTCAGGGAGCTTGAAAAGAAGCTTCGTAAATTATATGAAATCAAATATGAGGTTGAGCAAACTGCCTTACAGCTGAAAAATTATTATAAGAGGTAATGAATATGGAGAATAAAATTATTGCTATTAACATAAGTCCCGCGACGGATGAAGAAATCAACGAAAACGCAGGCGTTATGTGGGAGCATAATGCAACAGCATTAGTTTTTAATATTGACTCATCTTATGTTGGTGATTACAGATATTATATTGAATATCGTTCGTTAATCGGCACAAAGGTAAGAACTGAATATCTTGAATTGAACATAGAAAACAACACAGTTACCTATCAAATTCCTGTGACAATGACATCTCTTCGCGGTGTTGAGTGTTACTTCAATATTGTGAAAATTAATGAAGATGGAGAAACGGTGCAGGTGATTAAACCAAAGAAATTCTGTCTGCAGTTTGATTATTCACCTGATACGGATAATTCACTTGCAAAGGTGAATGACTTTTCAATCAATGCACTTCTTGAAGCTATTCGTACAGGTGCTTTCAAGGGTGAGCCCGGCGACCCAATTGCAAATGTTGATGACAAGATGTCAGATACAAGCACAAATCCTGTTCAGAATAAAGTTATTTATGCCACTTTTGAGGGCTTAATAAAAGACCTTGAAAAAGGACTTAATTCATGGCAAAGTTCAATGTTTACACAAGCTAATAATGCTTTTGTCGCTAAAGAAGACGGAAAAGGTCTTTCATCAAATGATTTTACAGATGATTATAAAGCTAAGTTGGATAATATGGATGATTCAGATGAGGTTTACATAGAACAGCTTAAAACCGAATTAGATATTTTTACAGACATATCAGGTGCTTCTGTATCAGCAAATTTGTGCGACAACGAATTTGAATATGGTTGGATTGATGATGACGGCTCAAATAAAGACACTTACACACCAATTACTGTTTCTTTCAGAACGAAAAACTATATAGAGGTTGAAGGTGGCAGAGAAATATGCTATAACAACAATTTTAATTCAACAACCTGTAAAATATGGCAGTATGATGCAGACAGAAAAATGATAGGTGAAAAGGTCAGCCTTGAAACATCTATAAACATATACAGCGGTACAAAAAGTATTGTGTTGGATGCAAACACAAAATATGTTCGTCTTGGGTGTTATACAACAGAAGCAAAAGATTTAGCAACCGTACAATTAAATCTCTATTATGTTGAAGATAAAAATAAAATGTTCACCGACGCGGGCAACGTATTTGTTTATGTACCACGATATACATCAGTTGGTGGCTTTGTTGACTCAAAAAAAGTTCTGACACCATTGACAGGCAAGAAAATTGTCTATGACGGTGACAGTATAGCTGAAAGCAGACTTGCTTATGCCGTAAACGGTGGCGGATATGCTAAATTGATTGCCGATTTAACAACCGGTATTTATGACAATCAGGCAGTAGGTGGCGGAAGGCTTACAACAAGAACAGACGGTAAACACTCCGTTGTTGATAATCTCGCAAATCTCCCACCAGACGGCGACTTGTATTGCTTTCAGGGCGGTATCAATGACTATTGGGCTAACAGTACACTTGGTACTTATGACAAAGCAGATTTCACAGGAACATTGGATACTGATACTGTTTGTGGTGCTTTGGAGACAATTTTCCGTTATGCACTTAATAATTTTGTGGGTAAGCCCGTCTGTTTTGTAATTACTCATAAAATTCAGAATACAGCTTATATAGAAAATTCAAACGGCGACACCTTTGAGGACTATCGGAACGCAATGGTTGGGATTTGCAACAAATATTCAATCCCATATTATGATGCCTTTACTGAAAGCAGTCTTAACGGTTGGAACACGGCACAGAACAATGCCTTTTTAACAGCAAATACAGATGGTACTGCTGATGGATGCCATCCAAATGAAGAAGGTTATAAAAAATATTATGTTCCACAGCTTATTTCATTGTTTGAAAAGATTATGCCAAGATAAGGAGCAATACAATGTCAGTATATAAAGGAATTGATGTTTCAAAATGGCAAGGGAGAATTGACTGGAACCTTGTTAAAAGCGACGGAATACAGTTTGCAATGATTCGTTCGTCATTCGGCTGGGGAGAGGGAAGTGAGGATTTCCTTTTTGATACCAACTATGAAAATGCCAAAAAGGTCGATATGCCTGTCGGTGTTTACCATTATTCTTATGCACGAACACCTGCCGAGGCAATTAAGGAAGCAGAGTATTGTTACTCTGTAATAAAGGGCAAAAAGCTTGAATATCCTGTTGCTTATGATATGGAAGAATCAGGTGTGGCATCTTTAGGTAAAGAGCGAGTTTCTGCTATTGCAAAGGCTTTCTGCGAACAAATGGAAAGTTATGGCTATTATGTTTGTATTTATGCCAACAAGCATTGGCTAGAGAACTATTTTACCGATGAAATTCTTGAAAATTACGACATCTGGCTTGCTCAATGGGCGGAAAAACCAACATTTAACAGGCTTTATGGAATGTGGCAGAAAAGCTCGAGAGGAAAAGTTGCAGGAATTAACGGCTATGTTGACCTTGACGAAGCATATAAGCACTATCCGTCAATTATGAAGTATAACGGTCTTAACGGATATGAAAAAACAGAGAAAAAACCGTATAAGCCCACAAAAAAGCCTGTGAAAAAGACATATAAAGCGGGGGATACGGTATCCCTTAAAAATGTAAAATTGTACGCTTCTGCAACAATGACAACTGAAGCGAAAACGGTCAATGGTGAATATTTTATCTATGACGGCAGGGTTATAAATAACAGCTTGCGAATTACAAATTCAAGAGGAAATGTAAATCGTAAACCCATTGGTAATTTTGTCACAGGTTATATTAAATTAAGTGATTTGGAGTGAGTCTATGACGGAATTGGAACTTTTAAATCACAGAGTAGATACAATTGAGGAAGATGTGAAAATACTTTATAAAAAGGTGAATGAAGTCACTCTTGTTCAGGTGCAAAGCGTTACAAAGCTTGACAGTATGCTCGTAACTCTTGGCGAATTAAAGGAAAGTATCGAAACACTTAAAAGACGACCAAACTGGTTTTGGGACAAACTCGTTGTAGCTTTAATCGGTGCCGTTTGCGGGGCAATAATAAATCTTGTTATGTAAAGGAGAAAAAATGATAGAATTTATTACAGAAAATGCACTTTTGCTGATTCCCGTACTTAATATTATCGGTGCAATAGTCAAGAATACAGAGAAAATTCCCGATAAGTATATTCCAATTATCCTATTGTTTTTTGGAATTGCAGGTGCAGTTGCAATTTTAGGGCTTTCACCTGACAGTATAGCGCAGGGTGTCCTCGTAACAGGCACAGCAGTTTACGGGAACCAGATAGTAAAACAAATCAAAAAAGAGGAATAGGTATAAATTTGTTGAATAGATAAAAAATTTCACTTTGATGACCACTACACAGGCAGCTATTGCCGATGGCAGGAAATAAGTTATACTCAATTCGCTAAATTCACTCTCACGATTGAGAATGCACAGGAATATGTCTATTCCATATCCCCGACAAAGCGTGTAAGAGGCTGGCGAAATATTGAAGTAAAACTCTATATTTAAAAACGACTCCCTTTGTCAGAAACGACAGAGGGAGTTTTTGTGCGTATGGGTATTGAGATAATTATTTCGTTTGTGCTATAATTAGTTTATATAAATATAAGAGAGGGAACTTCATATGAATACATCAGCAAATAATAAATTGTTAATTGAATTAGATATTTCTGACGAATATAAATTTTCCTCTTATGTTCTAACAGCGCTAGATGCCGCAGAATTAGAACTTCAAAGCATAGACGAATCCGTAAATTCAATTAAGGTGTTACGTCCCGAATGTGATAAGCTAGATTATATTTTGGCAGCAAGTTCAGGTGCGTTGTGTGGCATTATTGATATTTTTTTAGTAGGTAAACCTGGTGAATCACCAATTGGTGATATTACTGATAAATGGTTTTCTGATAGAACCAAAGCTTTTGCTAGATTGTATGATTGGGAAGATGATGGTACAAAGCCGTTATCTTCTGCTATAAGACATCTTGAAAATAAATTTAAAGTGCCTTATGATCAGACTGGATTGAATGATGCGGCAAAAGAAGTTTTTGATTTGACAGCTAAAAATCATCATTTTAAATCTCTTGCCCACAATCCTAGTTTGCTCGGTCTATTTTTTTCAATATTGGACCAATTCCCACCTTATGAAGATGTAAAAAATATGTCTCATTTTGTCACAGGTGGGCAACTTATTTCGCTGATAAATGCAGATGACAAATTTCAGTTAAGAGGCAACAATGTACCCAGCAAAATCTTTTGTGGTTTCGTTAACTGGCTCGGACATATAATGTCCGACATATCAGGTTCTCATAGTAGCAAAGGTCGGGGAATGGGCATCCCCTCTCCTTTATGGACTTGGACAAACGATGTAATAGCCATTAAAAGAACATTGAGAATTTCTACTAGCAAGTTTGATGAATCAATAAATGAAATAGCTTTAAATATATTTGAAAAAGGATATGATTCCCGTTTTCAAACAGCTCAGGCTATTCCGGTTTTTATTAACGAGTTAATAGTTCGTTTTATTTACTCTATCAGACGCCTTGTAAAATATATTTCTGAAACCGAGAAAGATAATCGAAACTTCAAAAGTTTGTGGTCTGCATGCGAACCATTCAGCAATCCAACTGTTAAAAGAATGCTAACTGTAGCACATGGTACATTCTGTTTAATTGACCTCGGTGACGCTACTGTTCGTGGCTTTGTTGCAGGTGGTGGAAATTTCAATGCCGCTGAATTCTTTATGCGACTTAATATTGTGGGCATTGGCAGGATTACCATTTCCTTATATGGTGAAATAAAACAAGAAATCAAGTCTCGAAATGCTGAAGAGGAACTTAGATTTTTACGCAGAGAAAGAGTTGTTGTTGAATACTACATTGAAGGTCTTAAAATTTTAGCTGACCGATACAATGACCAAGATTTACTTGATTTTGTTGATGACCTAAAAAGTAGTAACGCATACATACACGGTTTTGAAAAATCAGTTGAATTGGCAAGAAAACGCAATATTCCTGAAACCGACTTCGTAAGCAATAAATCAGAAATAGACAATTATTTTATGGGAGATAATAAAAATGGCTAAAAAGAAATCACCATTAAAAATTGCTCAAGAAAAAGCAGAAACCGCTATAAAAAAGACCAATGACAGAATTGATTTTTTAGGTGAAAAAACTGACGCTTTATACCAAACCCTAACGGATTTACAAACTTCGTTTGATTTAATAAGGAATGTTCCAAGTGAAAAAAAACTGGAATATGAAAAATTAAAGGAAGTACGACTCAATTGGAAACAACAAGCTGATAAAATTGAAAAAGATTATGAGGCAGCTTGTTTGAAAGACTCTGCTAAAGCAGCTGCAGGCGCAGGTGTAGGTGTTGCTGTGGTTACTCTTGGCCCAACTGCTGCAATGGGTATTGCTACAACATTTGGCGTTGCTTCAACCGGAACTGCGATATCATCATTAAGTGGTGCTGCTGCAACAAATGCTGCCTTGGCTTGGTTAGGTGGAGGCGCGCTTGCTGCCGGTGGTGGTGGAATGGCTGCCGGCAATGCTGTGTTAGCTCTTGCAGGTCCTATTGGTTGGGCTATAGCAGGTATTTCTCTTTTGGGTAGTGGTTTACTCTTACTCAAAGCAAAGGCTGACCAAAAGCGCCGTGAAGCAATATTCCAAGTAATAAGTGAACGAGATGTAAAATCCTATGACCTTGCCATTGTTGAGCTAAATGAACGTATTACTCGTATAATAGAAGACACAAGCAGACTAAAGGATGCTATTAAGGATATTGAAACATTTGGATTAGATTATACTCAAATGACAGAGCAACAGCAATATACTTTAGGTGCTTATGTAAACTTAATGGCAATATCAACAGGTTTACTTGTTGACCCGATTTTAGGATTACAAGCAAAGTTCTCTGAAGAGGACTATGATGCTTATGTTTCTGAAATTGGTGTAGAATCACCTTTCAAGAATACTATCATTTCTCTCGCAAACCTTTTATATAAAATAGACCTTGATGACAAAGACAAAACTCTTCTTTACAAATCGTTGAAAAAGAATAAAGAGTTCCTTGCCTCAACCCATATGAAAAAGAAGGAATTCAAGATTGATGTTCTTGATACCGTAAGTGCGGCACTTGAATATAAGTATAATAACTAAAACTGAATCTCGCATATTTTTCTCATTACTTTTGCACGAAACAATCCACACATTCGACAAAACACAGACCTCCTTGTAAAATGGTATTACCAAATACAAGG
>CALCTT010000074.1 GCA_937906895.1 uncultured Clostridia bacterium
TCTTGTGCATACAGTTGTCCTGCAGGTAAGCCTTTGGTTCAGCACATGCGACTTGCAAAGGCTACAATTCGAGAGAAGGAGGCAAAGAAATGAGTGAAATAACTAAAAAGCTTGTTGTCAGCGCATCACCGCACTTCCGTTCAGGTACAACAACTACACAGATTATGCTTGATGTTATAATCGCAATGATTCCGGCTCTTGTAGCATCAGTAATTCTTTTTGGAATCCGTTCACTTGTTCTCACAGTTGTTTCCGTTATATCCTGTGTTCTTTTTGAGTACCTTTCAAGAAAGGTTATGAAAAGACATAATACAATCGGAGATTTGAGTGCTGTTGTAACAGGTATGCTTTTAGCATTTAATTTACCGTCAACAATGCCTGTCTGGATGGTTATTATTGGTGCATTTACTGCTATAGTAATTGCAAAACAGTTCTTTGGCGGTATCGGTAATAACTTTGTAAACCCTGCTTTAATCGGACGAATTGTTCTTATGGCATCTTATCCGTCACAAATCGGTAATTTTGTAGCACCATTTTCACATAAAGGTGGCGTTGATGCAGTTACAACGGCAACACCGTTAGCACAGATGACATCCGTTTATTCTGCAGAGGATATTGGCGTTGCAATTGATGGTGCAGGACTTCCGTCACTTTTAGATATGTTCCTTGGTGTTAAGGGTGGTTGTCTTGGTGAGGTTTGCATCCTTGCATTGATTATCGGTTTTGTTTATCTTGTAATCCGTAAGGTTATTTCGCCTGTTATTCCGCTTGTTTATGTTGGAACAGTTGCTGTGGCGATGCTTATAGCCGGTAAAGGTGATTTAACATTTATGGCATATCAGCTTATGTCAGGCGGACTTGTTCTCGGTGCTGTGTTTATGGCAACTGACTACACCACATCTCCTGTTTCATTCAAAGGTAAAATCATTTATGCTATCGGTTGTGGTCTTCTTACATCACTTATCAGAATATTTGGTTCATTACCTGAAGGCGTTTCTTTCTCAATTATCATTATGAACATTCTTGTTCCTCATATTGAACATCTCACTACTGCAAGACCGTTTGGTGAGGTTAAGGAAAAGAAAAAGAAGGAGGTAGAAGCAAAATGAAGAAATTCGATATAAAAGAAGTTCTTGTTCCTACCCTTTCACTTTTTCTTATCTGTGCAGTCGTAACACTCTTGCTGGCAGTTACTAATTCAGTTACTGCACCACAGATTGAAAAATTACAGATTGAAACAGCAAACAAAACAAAGGCCGCTGTTCTGTCGGTTGCAGACAGCTTTTCAGAGGAAAAGACAGCGGAATTGAATGGTGTTACATATACATATTATGAGGGCTATGACGCTGAAAAAAATATCGCAGGTTATGTATTCACAACATCAGCAAAGGGTTACGGTGGCGACATTGTAACAATGGTTGGTGTGAAAAATGACGGAACAGTCAGCGGAATGGATTTCCTTTCTATTTCCGAAACTGCAGGACTTGGTATGAATGCAGATACAGATGAATTCAAAAATCAGTTTGCAGGTAAAAGTGGCGAAATAGGACTTAATAAAAATACACCTGCTGAAAATGAAATTCAAGCACTTACAGGTGCAACAATCACATCGAAAGCAGTTACAGAAGCTGTTAATATTGCGTTAGAGCTTTATGAGGAGGTGGCTTGAGAATGGCTGAGAAAAAATCCCTTTCAAAGGAATTTACTAAAGGTCTTATTTTAGAAAATCCCGTTTTAAGACTCGTGCTCGGTACTTGCCCTACTCTTGCTACATCAACTTCTGTTGAAAGTGCAATCGGTATGGGACTTGCTGCAACAGCAGTTCTTGTTTGTTCAAATATTGTTATTTCAGCAATGAGAAAGGTTATTCCGTCAAAGGTTCGTATTCCTGCGTATATCGTTATTATTGCAGGCTTCGTTACACTTGTTCAGATGCTCGTTAAGGCATTTTTACCACAGATTGACGAAATGCTTGGTGTTTATCTTCCGCTTATTGTTGTTAACTGTATCATTCTTGGTCGTGCAGAGGCATTTGCAAGTAAAAATACAGTTCTTTATTCAGCGATTGACGGTGTAGGTATGGGTGTCGGCTTTACAGCAGCACTTCTCCTTATGGGTGGTATCCGTGAATTACTCGGGGCAGGTTCAATTGCAGGATTTACAGTTTTACCTGAAGCTATTCCGCCAATGACAATTTTCGTTTTAGCACCTGGTGGTTTCTTCGTATTCGGTATTTTGATTGCTCTTGCAAATAAGGTTGCAGAGAGTAACGGAAAGCCAAAGGCAGAGCTTAAAGGCTGTTCAGCATGTCCGATGGCTTCAACATGTACACTTATAGGTACAAATGACGCATGTAAGGAGGAAGCAAAATGATTAAAGTATTTTTAGCAATTCTTCTTACGGGAATTTTAACCGATAACTTTATTCTTTCAAAGTTTTTAGGTATCTGTCCGTTTTTGGGTGTTTCAAAAAAACTCAATACTGCTGCGGGAATGAGTGCTGCCGTAATTTTCGTTATGGTGCTTTCAACTGCCGTTACATATCCGATTAACACATTACTCGTGAAAAATGATATGGAATATTTGCAGACAATCGTTTTCATTCTTGTAATTGCGGCTCTTGTTCAGCTTGTTGAAATCATTCTTAAGAAATATATGGTTTCACTTTATAATGCACTTGGAATTTATCTTCCGCTTATCACAACAAACTGTGCTGTTTTAGGTGTTGTTCTTCTCAATATTGAAGAAGGCTATACATTCTGGAAATCAATCGTTTCATCCCTTGGTGCAGGTCTTGGATTTATGGTTGCTATGGTTATGTTTGCAGGTGTTCGTGAAAGACTTGAGGGTGCAGATATTCCAAAAAGCCTTCAGGGACTTCCAATTACTCTTGTTTCAGCATCTCTTGTTTCAATGTCATTCTTAGGCTTTACAGGACTTGTTGAAAACATCTTTAACTAAGGAGGGAATAAGATGGATATTTTAACTGCTGTTATTATTGTGGCTGTAATCGGTCTTGTTCTCGGCCTTGGACTTGCAGTTGCATCAATTGTTTTTGCTGTGCCAAAGGATGAAAAGGCAGAAGCTGTTCGTGAATGTCTTCCGGGTGCTAACTGTGGTGCTTGCGGATTTTCAGGTTGTGACGGTTATGCTAATGCCCTTGCGAAAGGAGAAACTGACAATACAGCTCTTTGTGCTCCCGGTGGTAATGCAGTATCAAAGGATATTGCAGCACTTTTAGGTCTTGAGGCAGGCGAGGTTATGCCTGAAGCAGCTGTTGTGCTTTGTATGGGTCATAACGGAAACGCAAAGCTTAAATATGATTATCAGGGTGTTGACAGTTGCAGAATGGCTTCACAGCTTTATAGCGGACCAAAGGAATGTGTATATGGTTGTTTAGGTCTTGGCGACTGTGTTGCAGCTTGTCCTTACAATGCAATTCATATCTGTAACGGTGTTGCGAGAATTAATCCTGTTGAGTGTCGTGCTTGTAAAATGTGCGTAAACACTTGTCCGAAGGGACTTATCGAAATGATGCCGCTTCACCGTATTACTGCTGCCGTGCTTTGTAAAAACCACAATAAAGGTGCTGTTACAAGAAAAGAATGTACTGCAGGATGTATCGGTTGTATGAAGTGCGTTAAGGCTTGTGAATATGATGCTGTTAAGGTCGAAAACTTTGTAGCACACGTTGATTACCAAAAATGTATCGGCTGTGGTGAATGTCATAAGGTTTGTCCTGTCGGCGTTATTGACCTTGTTGATATGAAAAAAGTATGATGAACTGCCGAGTGCTTTCACACTCGGCAGTTTTATTCGCCTTAGGGTGAGTTGTATTGTTTCACAGTGATATTATGCTTTGCATAGTGGTATTGACCATCGGTCAGCCATTGGCGAATAAAATACCACTGAAACGGACGGTTTCAATTTCACTTTCACGATAGCGAAAATATCACTCTGCCGACGGGCAGAATATCACTATAAATGCAAAAAAGATGACTGCCATTCAAAATGACAGCCATCTTTTTTATGAGAAAAATTATTATGAAAAAACCTAAATTAAGCGACTTCCGTTCAGAAGTCTATATATTAAAAATTTCTGTGCAGCAGGAAAATAGGGATTGGTGTTATACTTTATGAAAAAGGAAAGGGAAAATTTGTTGGGGATTGGAAAACCCACTACACAGAAATTATGAACAACATTGGGAACTTATTTCGCTCTCGTTCTGTTGTGGCTATATAATAACACTAAAAAACAGAAAAGTCAAGTATTTTTGCACAATAAAATTATTAAATATTTGTTAATATTGCACAAATAAATTATGAACTAAAAAACTTTGCAGGGTGTGTAATAATTTTTAGTCAAAAATTAAGTTTTTGTGTAAAATATACAAATATCAAGGAAAATTATAACCGGAAAAGCCGAAAAGACAGCAAAAAAAGCACAAACTTCCGAAAAAGTTTGTGCAATTTTTATTACTTTTTTTAAAAATCTTATTCGTTTTCTGCCATTTCTGCACGTTTCTCAAGAAGTGCATTGTGGTAATCTTCTTTTGTTTTACCTGTAAGCTTATAGAAGAAGAACGGAACACCTGCAAGGAACATCATAAAACCGTGCATAATTGTGTAGAAGAAGAGGAGAGTAACCTTTGTTTCAAGGCTTTGTACCGGAGTTGGCATAAGGTCCGTTGGCTGAATATAGCCGATAATTGAGCCCTCACCATAAAGGAGAAGAGGAGCAACTGTACTTGCGATTGTACCACTGATAAGTGTGCCTATACCAATAACAAACGGGAATGATGCGTCAAGTCGCTTACCTGTTTTAAGCTCAATTGTTTCAAGAACGTCAGCCTGGAACATACTTGGAAGAAGATTTGAAGCACCGAACTGAAGACCGATAAGGAATAAGAATACGATGAATACAACCTGTAAGATGCTATTTCCTGTTGTAAAGTAAGCATAACCGACACCGAATGCAATACAGTTAGCACAAAGTGAGTAAATACCACTTGCAATATAAAGCTGTCTTGCATCAAATTTCTTAAGCAAGAAATTGATTACAAGCATACCGACTGCAGTACCGATACCAACAGGAAGAACAAAGAGAATCTTCTTTGAAATATCACCAAGAACTGCTGCGGCCATAAATGCTTCCATATAAGTTGAAATACCACGAAAACTCTTTAGGAATTCAGAAATGATAATTGTCCATGCATATTTGTTAGTAACAATATCCTTAAAGCCTAAAAGAGGATTTTTCTTTTCAGCAGTATAAACTGTTCTTTCACGAACAACCTTCATACCGAGAAGAATTGTGATAATACCAACAACACCACAAAGAGCAGCAGAAATTATGTATTGAAGACCTTCAACGCTACGGATACTTGTACCTGTAACAGCCTCAATAAGTGCAGAATTATCCTTACTCCAGATAAGACCAACAACAAGGACAATAACAACAGGTGCAGAGTTACCGACTGCACTTGAAATACTGCGGAATGAAAGAACCTGGTCACGCTCTTTAAGGTTAGGAGTCATAACATTTGCAATCATATTTATTGAGTTGCCGAATGTGCCAAGAACAGCCCAAAGAACCGCAAGTGTGATAATGTAAATAAAGAGAACTGTACCTGAAAGTCCCGGAGGTGCCCAGAATGAAAGCATCATAACGATTGCCATAGGAATTGCAACAAGCATTGCAAGTGGTCTGAACTTACCACCCTTGCCCATCTTTCTGCCGTCAATATACATAACGATAAAGAAATTAAGAACAAACGGAATGATTGATGTGAGGAGGTTGAAAAGTGATGTCTGCTCCTCAGGAAGTCTTAAAACATTAACAAGGTATGCATTTCTGTTACCACCGACCATACCGGTCATTGTAGTGTAGAAGAAAACACCCATTAAGTATAAGACAAATTCGTTTGTGGCAACATGCTTCTGCTCATTGGTTTTTGTAACTGTGTTACTCATATAATCCCACCTTAAAAATAAAGTATATATAATTATACCATATTAAAGAAAAATAAAACAGACCATTTATTTCACGAAAAAACAGATGGTCTGTTGGTTATATTGACTATTGATACTTGAGTTATTCAACAAGTTTACTCATTTAAGTTTAGCAACAACTCTGTAAATAGGTAATCCCTGATTCACAAATTTTTGTTCGTATTCAGTAACGATATTGTCTTCAAAATCACTCTTATGCAAATCAAGTGAAATTTCAGAAAGAACAAAACCGTTTTGTGAAAAGCTTTCCAGTGAATACTCAAAGAAGCATTGACTATCAGTTTTTTGTGCAATAAAACCATCGTCACAAAGAAGCTTTTTGTAAATATCTAAAAACAACTTACTTGTAAGTCGGTGACTTTCGTGACGTGATTTCGGATATGGTGTACTGAAATTAAGATAAATCTCACAAACTGAATTATCCTCCATAAACAAAGGCAGATATTCCGCTTTCATTTCAAGAAAACGAATGTTCTCTATGTTTTCTTCTTTGACTTTTTCACAAGCCTCAACTAAAACTGTCGGTACACATTCAACTGCGATAATATTTTTGTCAGGGTTTCGTTTTGCATATTCGCAGACAAATTGTCCTTTACCACAACCGATTTCCATTACAAGTGGTGCGTGTCTTCCAAATATTTCGTCAATGTCAAAAAGGTTTTCGTTTTTCTCGTTTGTACGGAAATCGAAAGATTCGAGAGTGTATGGAATTCTCAAATCTGTACAGTTTTCTCGTCTTGTTGTAAGATTTCTGATTTTTCTTGGTCTCATATATGTTTCATCCTATACCTTGATAAATAAAATTGATGTTGAAAGTAAAAGTTGCGCAATGAAGTAGGCATAAAGACTAACTGTTTTAATAGTTTTATTGCCTTTTCCGCCACCGATAAGTCTGATTCCTAAAGTCAGGTCGGAAATGAAGAAGAATATTGCACCGACAAGGAGTATTAGCATTCCTGGAAGTCTGTTTTCTGTTCCATTTATGTAATATGTAACTGCAAAGACACATGATTTTATAAGCATTACAATAAGGAAGATGCTGTAAATATGTAATGTGACTTTCATAAATTTGTTGGCAAACTTGAATTTGAAAACAGGCTCCAGCATAAGTGCAAAAGCGATAAAAATAACAAGAAATGCAATAATTTCAGGAATTGTAAAGAATTTGTAGTCATTTACTAATGATGCAGTTGATTTCACAAAAGCCATAACATAGAAAATATGACCTATTAAAAAACCGCTTGCACCGATATAAACTACGGACATTCTTGGGTTTCCGGGTGGATGAGGAATATGCATAAACAAATCACCAAACCAACCTAAACATAAACCGATAATCATCGTGTTTGCATATTGCGACGAATTGTTGGTTATAAACATTCCTAATACACCAATAGCAACAAATGATGTTGCAGCAATCATTTTACAAGTAAGAGATTTTTTTGTCGGTTCAGGCCAATATGCTTTGTCATATAAAGGTACAAAAACGAAAAACAGAATATAACAAATTGTCAATAATATTTTTAATCCCATAAAAACCCCCTGAATTAATAGGCTCCACCCTTGAGGGGGAGCTGTCACGAAGTGACTGAGGGGGGTATCAGGTAAATCAATCCCCCCATCTGTCTGCTACGCAGACACCTTCCCCTCGTGGGGGAAGGCAAATAAATTATCTCTATTTCTCTTTCCTTAAAAGTGTTCCCTTTGGAAATACCAAATCACTTTTGATTTTTACTGTCATCATCGGATGTGGTGCAGATTCAATTTCATTGTCATTACCGTCGAAAAGCTCGTCTGCTGTGAAAACAACAGGCTCAGTTGACGGCTGAAGTGCATCAAGAGTATCGCCACGAGAGAATTTGTTTCTCTGCTCTGCAATAATGTATCCGTCCTTACATTCCTTAACCTCTGCCATAACATCATAATGACGCTTATATCCGCCTTCAAAACTGATGTTTGCATCTTCATTAGGAGCATTGAAATAAAAACCCGTACAGTAATCACGATAACTTACCTTATATACCTCATCAATAACCCATTGAGAAGGTCTGAAGTCGTCAACAGGATTTTTAAGATATTCGTCAATGGCAACTCTGTAAGCATTTGTAACAACTGCAGCATAATATGCAGATTTTGCTCTACCCTCAATCTTAAAGCTTGAAATTCCTGATTTTACCATTTCCGGAATATGCTCAATCATACACATATCCTTTGAATTGAGAATATATGTGCCTTCCTTTGAGTCCTGAATAGGGAAATACATTCCGTCACGCTTGACTTCCATAATTGCGTATTCCCAACGACAAGGCTGAGCACATTCACCACGGTTAGCATCACGATTCACAAGATAATTTGAAAGTAAGCATCTGCCTGAAAAAGATACGCACATAGCACCGTGAACAAAACACTCGATTTCAAGGTCCTTAGGCACTTTTGCCCTGATTTCTGCAATTTCTGTCATTGATAATTCTCGAGCAGTAACAACACGTGTAGCACCCATATTATAAAACTCATTTGCAGTAACATAATTTACAATACCTGCCTGAGTTGAAATGTGTACAGGAATATTTGGTGCATATTTTTTGCATAGGGATAACACACCAATATCAGCAACGATAAACGCATCAACACCGATATCAGCCCATCTTTCAAGATATTCAGGTAATTTTAAAATCTCATTATTACGAGCCAATGTATTGCAGGTAAGGTAAACCTTAACACCCTTTGCGTGGCAAAGTTCAACTGCCTCTTTTAATTGTTCAAAATTGAAATTCTGTGGTGCTGCACGCATACCGAATGCGTCACCACCAAGATAAACTGCATCTGCACCGTACATTAAAGCGGCTTCAAGTCGCTCTCTGTCACCTGCAGGTGCTAACAATTCAGGTACAATCATTTTTTACCTCCTGAATTAACTTGCTGAACTGTTCTACCATTAGCGTTATGCTCTTCAATTGTTTCAGCAAGGTAAATCTTATTGTTTTTATCGTGTCTGAAGAAGTAATTCTTTGACGGAGTCGGGAAAAGTGCTGATTCAATAGCATCTAATCCGGGATTACAGATAGCACTTGGTGGCAAACCTGCAATTTCATAAGTGTTATAGCTTACAACATATTTGTTGATTTCAGGAGTTGTAATACGCTTCGCAACTGTGTTCTTGACATAGTCCTTTGTTGAGTTGCAGTCAAGTGTAGGATAAAGTCCTGAACGGTTAAGACGATTGTGAAGAACAGAAGAAATCTGTAAAAACTGACCTTCGCCTGTACCTTCTTTTTCAAGAATTGATGCAAGTGTGATAATTTCATCAACACTCATTCCCAGCTCTGTTGCTTTTGCGGCATATTCTTCTGTCCAACGGGACTTGAAAGCATCAAGGAATTTACGAATAACGGAAGCAGGTTCGGCATTTTGCTCAAACTCATAAGTAGCAGGGAACAGGTAACCCTCAAGCACGCAATATCTTTCGTCTTTATTGTCAATTTTTGCAATAAAGTCATATTCATTACCGAAATCAACCGTGTTGAGAACTCTGTACAAGGATTCTGCAGTACATACATTGTTCTTTTCCAGTCGTTCAAATACTTGGTCAACAGTATAGCCTTCAGGTATTGTGATACTGATAACAGCACCTCGTGTACTGCTTGTCTTAAAACGAGTGAGCATTTTTTCAACACCCATATCATCAGTAAAGTAATAAATACCTGCAAGGTAATTATCATCAGAAAATCCCATTACCTTTGCGAACATATTACAGAAAATGCTGTTTTTAATTAGTCCTGCTTTGTCAAGCACTTTGATTGCTTCTGCAGTATCAGCATTGTCAGGAAGCACAACTTCAATAGTTTCTTCACCGTCACGGTTGATTGCAAGAACATCGTTGACACAACTGATAATAAATCCTGCAAGGATAAATGACACAAGAATACAACAACCGAATGCGATAAACTGTTGTCTGTTTTCACGGAAAGAAAGAACTATATTGCCGAGAATATCGTTGAAAGTAAGTTTTTTCTTTGCTTTTTTACCTTCGCTATTTTCTGTCATCTGCTCTGCATTATGCTCTTTAGCCTGTGCGGCAGCATTATTTGCATTTTCTCTCACATTATCGGCAACTGTTCTCACTTTATTGGCAACACCAATTGCAAAAGTTTTTGCATAGTCGATGTTTACTGTGAATTTACCTTTATTCTGTGGTGCTTCAGGCTCCTGCTTCACAGCTCGTTTGCGAGGAACTTCGCTGTATGCATTCAGAAGGTCAATGTCATAAGCCTGACTTTTTTTCTTTCCCTCAGAGCTGAATGAAGATATGTCACGACCTGAATCCTGTGTTTCACGAGAAAAAGATGTGTTCTTCCTTTCGTCAGCATTTTTAATTGGTTTACTTGTTATAGAGTCACCTGCGTATTCATTTAAAAGGTCATCGTAAGAATTGTTTGAAAATTCATCTTGAAATTTGTTCACAGGATTACCTCCTTTGTTGAGTTTTGTGTCACTATAATTTTTACTTTAATATCATATTTATCGGTTGGTATTGTGTCTGTCAATAATTCCTCATAGCAAGGACAGACACTCACACCGTTAAAGTCCTTTAAAAACCTGTCATAATAGCCTTTACCGTAGCCGATTCGATAACCTTTTTCGTCAACAGAAAGGCAAGGCACAATGACAATGTCATTGTTTTGTGGTTTATATTCTTTACAATAAGGCTTTGGCTCATAAATGCCGTACATTCCAATCTGTAAATCATCAGGTGAGTCAACTTCAAAGAATTTCATATTCCCATTACTGTCAGTACAAAGAGGATAGAAAACATTCTTGCTTTCTGCTCTGCAACACTCAATTATCAGTTTTGTGTCAAATTCATCATCAGTTGAGGAGAAAACCAGAATTTGTTGAGCTTTTTTAAAGTAATCAGAATTAATTATTCTTTCGCTTATTTCCTTATCATATATTACCTTTTTTTCGCTTGGTATATTTTTACGCTTTTCTTTAAGCGTTTTTCGTAAAATTCTTTTATCCATTATATATCTGCAATGATGCACGGATTCTCTTTGCTTCAAGAGGATTTGTAAGAATTTCTGCAATCTGAAGACCAAATTCAATGGCACTTCCCATACCTTTTGCAGTAATGAAGTTGCCGTCTTTTACAACAAAATCCTTTGAAACCTCTGCACCGAAAAGTTCTTCCTCAAATCCCGGGAAGCAGGTTGCTTTTTTGCCTTCAAGAAGTCCCTTGTGACCTAAAATTGACGGAGCAGCACAAATTGCACAAACTAATTTATCGTTTTCCACAGCCCAATCAATGGCTTTCTGTACAACAGGACTTTTTTCAAGATTTAATGTTCCGGGCATACCGCCGGGAAGCACAATAGCCTCAACTTTTTCGTCGAAAACCAAATCTCTTTCATAAATATCAGCAGCAACAGGAATCTGATGTGAACCGATTACAAAATCTTCACCCACACCAACAGTTATTACATCTAATTCTGCTCGTCTTAACACATCAACAACTGCTAATGCTTCAATTTCTTCAAATCCGGGTGCTAAAAAAACGTAAATCATAATTTTACTCCTATTCTAAAGTTACGCCTATATAACAATTAATATTTTTAAGTTTCTGGTTTTCAGTTTTAATCATAGCAGGTGAGTAGTCCTCACCAAATGCTATGTTACCTTTTATAACTGTTCCTGGCTTTTTATATTGTTCAGGAATATTTTCATAATTACCTTTTGCATTTCTGATAATTGTTTCATCATCATCAAAAATAAGCCCGAAAGTATCAATATTGCCACCATAAATGGTGCAGGAATTTTTCCAATACTCTGTAACGGCATTATCAAATTCAATATGACAGTCACAGTACAACAATTCTTTACGGGACGGAATTGTATCACTTATGGTGTGAACTCTGCTGATACCGAATTTTGAAAAACCACAGGTTTCATAATAATCGAAAAGTGATTCTTCAGCAGGGACAAGAAAGAGAAAATCAAAATCATTCTCAATACAGTAGTCATAAGAAAAATCAAGAAGTTTTTTCATATAACCTTTGCCTCTGTGAGTATATTTTGTCATAGCACAATAAACACATTTTCCTTTAAAATCACCAATTTTACAATCAAGCAGGAATAATGATGAAACAATTTCATCATCAATTTTTATAACAGGTGTTACAGTTGTGTCAAAGATATTCTTAAAAAAGGTTTCTACAACTTCTGTTTCTTCAAGGAAAATGCTTTGCCACATTTTTTCTAATTGAGTTTTATCATTTCTGTCAGCAAAAGTAATCATTTATTAACCTCTGTAAATTGCTGAATATTTAATAACAAGTCTTTGAGGATGGTAAGAGAGTTTTGCTCGTCTAAGACCCTCGCTTCCCGTGTCTTCTTCACGATTGATAAATTCATATCTGTCTTTAAGCTGTCGTGCAAATTCACGGTTTATCATCTGATAAGCACCGCGGACATTTCCGTAAGCTTTTTCGACGTGTGTGCAGAATGTATTATTGTTAAGTCTTTCACCAAATGTAAATGCCACAATTTCACCTTGAATTGTAAGCACTCCACCTTCAAAGCCCAATTCAAAATAGTTTTTCAACGCTTTTTGAATTGCAAGACTTTCGTCACTTATTTCCTCAGGATTTTTCTGCTTGTTAAGACCTTCCCAATGACTGTTGAGAAGCAGGCATTGTTCAATATTATTTTCATTGATAGGTTCATATTTCCAATCAAAATTTTTCTCGAAATATGAAGCGTGATTTTTCTTGCTGTGATATTTTCTTCCGGATAAATTTGCCAAATCTTCAGAATAGTAAACATAGTCAAAAAAATCTCGTGTTTCTTCTATTTGAAACTGATTCGGGAAAAGAAAATTCAGTTCATTTTTGTCCTTTTCCGTCATACCGAAAAATTCCAGTTCAACATTATTCTTTTTTGTGTATTCAATGAGTTTTTCGATAGTTGCTTTTTTGTCACCGTCACCAATGGGATAACAGAAAATAGGCTTGTCTGTGAAATCGGCAGAAACAAAAATGCCGTTGTCATTGAGAATTTTGTTGTCGTATATGTCAGACCACATATAAATATTGCCGAAGCAGTATTCACAGCAATCTGTCTGTCCCTTTAAAAATGCTTCTTCAACCCATTCTTTATCAGTCAAAGCAGGTGTGTGGAAATCCATTAAATAATCTCCTTAACGATATTAAAGATAGTGTTTCCGATTTCTTCAATTGAAAGTGGTTCATCACCATCAAAGCATTTAACCACATTCCAACCAAATCTTTCTGCAGTATAAAGTGCTGCCTCACGACAAGATTTAAGATATTCCACATTAGCCTCATGAACATCTTTTTTAGTTTCCTCACCATTGTATCTTTTTGACATAAGGCGTTGAGAAATATCCACGTCCATATCAAGATATATAACTGCATCAGGCTTTGGAATTTCCATCATTTCATATTCTGTGTGGAAAAGCCAGTTAAGATACTTGTCCCATTCCTCTTTTGGGAGCTTTACTGTCTGATGAACAGCATTTGAAGTTGTGTATCTGTCAGCAAGAATAATTGTACCGTTGTTGTAATCGTCACCCCAGATATTCTTGTAACTTGCATATCTGTCAACTGCATAAAAAAGAGATGCAGAGTAAATGTTGACATCTTGAGGATTATTTCCGAATTCACCATTAAGGTACATTTTAACAAGTGTACTTGACTTGTTGTCATAATCAGGAAGCTTAATCTGACGAAGTTCAATATTATTCTCAAGAAGTTTCTTTTTAAGAAGCTCAACCTGAGTTGATTTTCCACTTCCGTCAAGACCTTCAATTACAATCATTTTTCTGTTCATAACACAATACACCACTATTCATAATTATACATAATACATTATAACAAATAAAATTTCATAATACAATAATAATTACAAATAAAAATGTAAATTAGTGAAATATAAAACAAATTATAATTTATCGAGATGTTGCAAATTCAATGCTGTCTGGTAGGGCGGGGGCTTGCCCCTGCCGAAAAGCAACATATAAACCGACAACGGCGGGGTCAAGACCCCGCCCTACCGTGAACCAATTGGTTAATATTTATAATTGCAACGCAGTT
>CALCTT010000075.1 GCA_937906895.1 uncultured Clostridia bacterium
TTATAAGTGTACCTTACGAGAACACTCTGACCTGCTTTAAGATTATTTGTATCAAGAGTTGCCTTTGTTGATGAATCAACAAGAGTAATCTTTGTCAAAGCAACATCAGATTTCACTACGGGTAAATCGTACCAAGTTTCTTCAAAGGTGTGAGTTTTATCACTCGACCACCAAGTTTCAAGATTGAAACGAAGTTTGTTCTGACTTGTTACGGGAACTGTATACGTGCCTATTGAACTGTTGAGAGTAACAGGTAATGATTTTGAAATTCCTACCTTATTCTTTGCAGCATCATAACCGTCATTAGCTGTATAAACCGTTTTCCACGCAGAACCGTTATAATGATACATTGAACCTCTCAAATACTCGACAGCAGACCAAGTATTATCAGCCGTATATTTATAGGCAATCTTGATATGCTGACCGGAATAGAGTTTACCGTTTGAACCTGCAGAACCGTTGTAAGCAACAGTAGTTCCTTCATATCCCGTTGCAGTTACCTGTGTTCTGTAAACTACGGGTTTAATCGGAATATAGAAGGTCTTAACAGTACCACTCTTTTTGACATTACCCGATGAGTCAATCCAATCAGTTTTAGCCTGAATCTCGAAATACTGCTGACCTGCAGTTATTGTCTTGTAATTGCCCGTAAACTGTACCGGGAACCACTGTGACGAAGAGCTTGAACTGCTAAGTGTTACATCTCTCGTTGTCCAAGAGCCACCCTTATACCTTACATACTGTCTTGCCTTAAAGCTTTCCTTTTCGGCAGGGAAATAAATGTTATACCATACTGTATCACCGATTGTCGGGTAATCTGTTTTGTAAACATAATCGTCAAAGACATTGCCCGTTGTGATACCAAAGAGAGTTGCTTTATTACTCTTTGCTCCGCTGTAAATATCACACTCATTTACTGCAAGTACCGGGTCATACTCCCATTTTGCATAAAGGGTTATTGTTGCTCCGTTAGTTGTGGTGAGGTTCTTTACACTCTGCTTATTTGTGTAATTAGTGCCTGTTCCGTCTGCCTTTGTGTTCCAGCCTATGAACTTATATGAGGTTCTTGTAAATCCGTTGGCTGTCAAATTCTTTGCAACATCGTAGGTCATTGACATAGAAGCAGTTGAACCGCCCGTTGCTCCGTTACCGTCAAACTTAATTGTGTAAGTTATAGGCTTCCACTTTGCATACAAAGTAACAGTACCACCATTTGTTGATGTGAGGTTCTTTACACTTTGCTTATCGGTGTAGTTCGTTCCCGTGCCGCTTGAATTTGAATTCCAACCGTCAAAGATATATCCTGTTTTCTTAAAGCCGTTGGCTGTCAAATTCTTTGCAACATCGTATGTCATTGACATAGAAGCAGTTGAACCACTTGTCGCTCCGTTACCGTTGAACTTGATAGTATAGGTGTTCGGAGTCCACTGTGCATACAGATAGAAAGTACCACCGTTTACTGTAGTAAGGTTCTTAACAGACTGCTGATTTGTATAGTTAGTGCCGCTACCGTTGGCTTTTGTGTTCCACTTGGAGAAAGTGTAACCCGTTCTTGTATAACCGTTTTTATTGAGGTTCTTTGCAACATCAAATTTCATAGTCATACTTGAAGTTGTACCGCCTGTGTTACCGTTACCATTAAATGCAATAGTGTATGAGTTTGTATCCCACTGTGCATAAAGAGTAATCGTAGCTCCGTGAGTTGCCGTCAAGTTCTTAACCGACTGCTTATTGTAATAACTTGTACCGCTACCATCTGCTTTTGTGTTCCAACCTGAGAAGTGATAACCCGACTTTGTAAATCCGTTGGCTGTCAAATTCTTCGCAACATCGTAGGTCATACTCATCTGAGCTGTTGAACCACTTGTCGAACCGTTACCATTGAATTTAATGGTGTAAGTGTTCGGAGTCCACTGTGCATAAAGGGTTCTCGTACAATCTCCTGTCTTGATACTTGAATTCAAGTCTGTTGGCTTAACTGTTGCATCATTTTGGTCAAACAATGTTCCGCCCGTTGTACTTGTTCCCCATTTCGTGAATCTGTAACCTGTTCGGTACAGACCGAAGGTTGAAGCATTAACAAGGCCGTCAGCCTTTGTGGAGTTATAAGTCCAAGTCTGATAATATCTTGTATTGTCAGATTCCTTATACACATTCTTTGAAGAAAGGTAATAAGTGCTTGAATTTATCGCACCACCGTTAGCATTGTAATATACCTTTAAGTCATAAGGGTCCCACTGTGCATATAGATTAACAGTTGCACCCTGAGTTGAAGTAAGGTTCTTAACGCTCTGTTTATTGGTATAGCTTGTACCTGAACCGTTGGCTTTTGTGTTCCATTTAACAAATGAATTACCTGTCTTTGTAAAGCCGTTTGCCGTAAGGTTTTTAGCAACACCGTAGGTCATTGTCATAGATGCAGTTGAACCGCCCGTATTACCGTTACCATTAAACTTAATGGTGTAAGTCTTATTTGTGGTTTCATTGTATGCAATACCCGCACCATAACCCTTTGAAATTATATTATCAAAGGTTTCTTTTGATGAACTGCCTATTGCACTTGCTGCAGTCCATAACCCCTGACCGTCAGGAGTATAAAGTTTATTGGGCCATATACGGTTTGTGTAAGAAGCAATAAATCCCCAAGTTCTTGAGGTTCCGTCACTTGAACCTCCTTTACTTGAACCGCCCAATACACTTCGTCCGCAATAGGCTATTTCTGAAACTGTCAATGCCTGATATTCACCTGCAAGACAAACATCAAACAGAGGTTCGATAATAACCTTATCGCCATAGTTCATATTACTTACACTACCGACACCGAGTTTTGAAAGCACCTTATTAATATTAGCTTCATAGCTCTGCCAAGTTTCAACACCACTTGGATTTGGGAGTGTAGTAGTAAATCCCATATCTTTTTCTTTATAACAGTTTGTCGTGTTATATGTCGTTGTTAGGGATTTGTTTTTATTAGCTATTATCTGTTTCTTGTTGTACTTTGTTGAGAATTTTGCGGAAGTAGAATAGGCATTGTCACCGTTTGATGTGTTTCTGTAAACATCTATAACTTTAGTGACTTTCATACCGCCCGATGAATTAACCGCAGAGAAACGATAACCGACAACACAAGCTGAGTCGCTTGTGGAACGGATAACATAACCCGTTGAACTGCCGTTTACCGCATTTGTACTACCGCCTGCAGAGTCACCGTCCCAAGAGAGGGCAAATGCAGAATACGGTATTGCAGAAAGTAAAGTACATAAAACAAGGAGGATTGAAATTACCTTTTTAATATCTATCATCTTCCTTTCATTAAAAATAAAAGCTCGACTTTTACGCCGAGCTTAGTACGATTTATATTTTAATGTGAATGGCAAGTCTTACCTTTAACAGATTTTCCGCATTCGGGACACTTTGTATCAACTGTAAATCTCACACAAGTATCACCGGAGCCTGTGCCGACCTTCTTGCCACATTCCTGACAGTATTCGCAGGGGTCGCTCTTTGCATTGTAGCTTTCGCACTTTGTAGGGTCATAACACGCATTTCCCCATTCATCGTAAGTGTAGAAGCTCTTACAAGAGTGTGAACCGCAGTGGGGACAGCCTTTGTTTTCAAGGCTTACAATAAAGTCATGTGTTTCTTTGCTGTCACAATGATGTCCCTTTTTTCCGCAACTGTACTCATTTACACTATCGTTACCGTTATCAATTACCTCATATCTGTTGCCCTGTGATACTCCTGCAGGATTACCCTGTGTTACGGGTTCAGCCGGTTTAACAGTAGAGGTCTGTTGTGTAGGCTTCTGAGTGGTGGTTACTTTTTCTACTGTGGGTTCTTCAAGTTTAATAACTGTCTCGTTTTTTTCGGTAGTGCTCTCTGAATTGTCATTTTCTTCTGTAATGTCATCATCAATGACAATATCGCCAACCGTTTCTGCCTGTTCGGTTGTAATATCGGTTGTAGGTTCTTCTGTGTCTTTGCCGACAAAGTTACCAATCATTACTGCAATAAGGATTGATACTGCAATAATACCGACAATGAGAGCAGCGATTATTTTGTTGTTTTTGTTTCCCTTTTTGTTAGGGTTACTTGTAAGAATCATCATTTTTGTTTCCTCCTGTGATTAAAATTTTTCGGTTAATATTGATGTTACCTCTATGGGTATATTCGCAGATGGGAACTGATGACCTGCAAACCATAACGGAATTGAAATCGTATAATTTACTACAAGTTCAAGTTCGTTTGCTTCTCGGAAGCTGAGTACGGGTTCTGTTATGTGATACAGTTCTTTTCCGTCTGCATCATAACTATATAACATTCCGTCCTCTATTTCCAATGTGCAAAATGATATGAGAGATGTGCGAAATTCCTCGGTATCAATTACTTCGGTGTAGTCATTACCTTGTTTGATACTGTTATATATTTCGGTTGAGTTTTGAGTAAGAAAACTGTCAAGCACAACCTTTGTATTTTCCCTCATAAGGTTTACCTTAGATATGGATGCAGAGTAAGTGAAAATCATTGCGAATATCATCGCAAAAATAAGAATAAAGACACAAGGAACAATATATCCCTCTGCCTTATTTGATTTTAACAGCTTCATTTATTACACCTACTTCCAATACTTTTCCGATATGCCTGACCTGTGGCTTGTAACTGTTACGGGTATTCTGAACATACCAAGACCTTGCACATAGGTCTGCACCGAAACAAAAACATCCATTTGATCTCCGAGCTGAACACGCTCATAGGTTGCATTGAAGTAGCTTTCTGCATCAGTATCAACCTCAAATTCAAAGAACTGATTTTGAAGGCTCTCAACTCTTTCATCAAACTCACTGTCAAAGCACCCTTTAAAGGTTGCTGTTTCAATAAGCTGACCGCTTATCTCGTCAAGATCCTGCTTGAGAGTCATAAACTGAAAGATGTTAAGGACAACAACGAGAACCATCATCATAGCAAATATACCGATTACAACATCAATATAACCTTCGCCCTTTTTAGATTTAATAAATTTCTTCATATATACACCTCCGTTAACCGAACAGAACACCCATAGAAGAAACAATCTGAGCGAGAATAACAACGATATATATGAGCATAAAACAGAAAAGCAGACACATTGAAAGCTTCTTTACCTTTCTCGGTATCTTTTCAGCTTCAAGCCTTAACTGCTGTCTTTGAATATCGGCAAACTTCATAGAGAGGGATTTCCAATACACCGTATTGATATCACCTCGGTCAACAGATATAAGTCCTCGGCATACATCACTCATAAGTGGTGAACCTACTCTTGCTTCAAGTCTTGTAATAGCAATTTCGTTATTACCGGAGTGCATATCAGCAGCAGTAATGTCAAGCTCGTGCTTTATTTCATGTCCCGCATTTTTAGCAAAGGACTCAATCATTTCAAGCACATCCTTACTGTGCATCAAAGACTTTTCAATCTTAAAAACAAATCTCGGAAGTTCATATTCAATCTTTGCTCTTTTTGCCCTTATTCGGTTTGAAATACCTTTCATGTTCATTCGGTAAAGAATGAAAGCAAGGAATATAATTATCGGACAAAGTATGGGGAAGATAAAGAAAACGGGAATAGCAAATACACCGACAATGAGAGATTTAACAATGGCATTTGCCATAAACATTTCGGGTGTAATATCCATTTGAGCCGTTCTCAAATCTGATTCCAACTGAGCCTTCTTAAATTCATTCAAACGAATTTTACGGGCAACAAAAGAAGCAACAGAGGAAAGCCAAACATCAATACTGCTTGTTTTCTCTTTCTGTTGCTTTGCAAGGTTATTAACTGCCTTTGATGTTCTCATATACGGAATACGGAAACGGTCAGCAAGTATCATAAACAAGCCGATTCCGACAAGAACACCGATACATATTTTCATTATCATTTGACCGCCTCCTTATCTTTTGAATTCTACGGGTTTTGTGAACTTTAACATAAAGAAGTATGTTACTACTATCACAATACCGCATACACCGAGCACGATTTTACCCGGTGTTTCAAATATGAGTGTATGAAACCAATCTTTATTGAGAACATAAAGCAAAGGTATATTACCGACTACAAGACCGACCATTGTGTAGTATTCCGTTCTTACGGCTGACATCATAGTGTTAAGCTCACTATTTACGATACGAACATCAGTAAGCTTTGAAACAATAGGCTGTAAGGTATCTTTCATTTCCTGATTGTCCTGGCACTGTATAAGGGTATCAACCCATTCACGGAAGATTTCATCATCAACCTTCTTTTTAAGGTTATATAGTGCCTGTTTAACACTTGAAGATACCGCCATAGCATCACCAATAAAAGCCGTAAAACATTCTTTAAGTGGTGGCTTGATATGAGGTAAGTTTTCCTGTACTGCCATAATGATATTACCATCTCTTGAATATGAGGTAGTAATGATAGAGAGTGCAGTTTCAAGTTCTTCCTTTGTCTGCTTTTCATAGATGTTTATGATGTTACGAACATAAACAAAGGGTATCATTGCAAATGCTACCGATAAAGCAGGGATAAGAAATACATTATTAATTAAAACAGCAACAACAGCACCTACGGCAAACAAGACTAATGCTGATGAACAAACAAAAGTAAACATTCCTTCTTTGCCACAAGCCTTTAATGCCGATTGCAGATATTCAAGTTTTGCACCCAAGCCTTTTTTCTTTTTTCCTGCTCTGAGTGCTCTCGCTCTGTCACGAATATTAGGTTTCTTTGATACAACAGAACTTAAATCCTGTGTTATCTGTTGCGGGGTTAAATTAAGAAAACATACGATTGCTATAATGAGAAATACAGACGCAATCATTGGGAGTATCATTCGTAATCAGCTCCCTTCTTTAAGAATTTACCCAGTTCCTCCTGTGGTACACCGAACTGCAGGAGTTTTCTTTTGAGATTGTCTGACATAATTTCAGGCTGTTCAAAATAGCCTTCGGTTACATATTTACCGTTTACGATTTCGTTTTTGGTGATATTAAATCTGAATAGTGTGTGATAAACTCTATCACCATTTGGAAGTATCTCACACTCGGAAATATCCATAATCTTTCTTTCGTTGTTCTCTAACTTATGAGAGTAAACAACAATAGGGAAAGCCTGACCTGCCTGCATAAGAGAAGTTTTGAAGTCGATGGGGAAACGCTTCTGACAAAGAAGAGCAATTCGCATATGTGCTGAATCAGCCGCAAATGCGTGAACTGTTGATACAACGGTATGACCTGTAAGACTTGCTTCAACTGCTGAATAACATTCAACATCTCGCATCTCACCGACACATACAATATCGGGATTAAAACGGAGTGAAGCTACAACAAGGTCTTCCTGAGTTATATCAAATGCAGGGTTATCGGAAGGACGGGAAAGAGTATGGACTACATTGTTTACTACCTTGCCTTTCTTTTTTCGGACAAGTGAAAGTTCTCTTGAACCTGTTTCAATGGTGAACACTCGCTTACCATCGGGAATTGTAGTGAGTAGTGCATTAAGAAGTGTTGTTTTACCTGAGCTTGTTGCACCCGCAACAACCATTGATACACCGTAACGCATACACATGCAAAGAAAATCAATCATCTTTTCAGTTGCATTACCGGAAGAAATAATCTGTTTTCTGTTAATTCTTGACGGATGCAAAAGACGGATAGAAACACTAACGCCCACTTCATCGTCAACAAGAGGTTCTTTGAGTGCCGTAATACGGGTATTATTAGGCAAATGACCTTGCGACATGGGAGTGGAGTTATCAATAATCATACCTGAATGATGAAGCAAACGCTTAACAATATCGACAGCGTGTGAAGGAGAATAAAAATGCTCCTTTGCTTTTATTGTTCTACCCGAAGTATAGGTAATAGCAATATCATTCCAAGCATTGATGTTGATTTCTTCAATGTTATCTCTGCCGAGATATTTAGTAAGAATGGAGTATTCAGCCATTTCGGAATAAAGTTTGTTGCTCAGTTCGGTTTGTGTAAGTCCTTCAACTACATAACCGGTGTCAAGAAGATATTTGTCTATATATGACCTGAGCTGTGGCATTTTACTTGAATCAGAAAGTGCCGCCGCATAACGAGAGGAGATATGCTCCTGAATCATCGATAACAGCGGCACAAAATCAATGATTTTCTGCATTACTTAATCTCCGTTCACTTTGATTTTGTTTTCTTAATCTTTTTACCCTTTACAACGCAATATGCAAGAGCAATACCGGACACGATGAAAGTAGCAACAGCAGGGAAAAACTTTCTTTTATCTCCTGTCTGCGGAATTTCGGGGACTTCATCATTTACCGTTTCACTATCATCTTCCACGGTTTCGCCGTCCTCAAGAACTTCAAAAGTAGCACTTTCAACTTCCTCATTGCTTTCGCTATCTGTATTGTCGGAACCTTCAGCTCCTTCGGAAGATTCAGGCATTGTTGTTTCATCTGCTTCGATAGATGTTTCCACATCAGTAGTTTCAGTTTCGGCATTATCACTCACTTCCTCGGCTGTTGTTTCTTCGGGGATTGTTGTATCTTTTTCGGTTGTTCCTGTTTCGGGAATGTTGTTGGGTGTTTCTTCGTTATTCGTAGCACAAGCTACAACTGAAGATGCAGTTGCAATAACTGCCATAGCAATAAGGACACCTATAATCTTTTTCATTCTGAATTCTTCCTTTCTCTTACATAATCTTGTTTATAATCTTTGAAAGCTCTGTTCGGTACTTTTTATCCTTTGCTCTTTCGTAAAGCAGACCATCAAGGTGCTGACCTCTTATCTGTTTACTGTAAGGCAAGATATATGCGATATTCTTCACATTGGTTCTTACATCATCAACAGGTGAATAAAGCTCATTTTCGTTCACATTGAGAATTCTCATTGCTCTTTCTGCATTGTTTCCGAAAAGCTCCTCATTGGAAGCAAGATAGACCATACTTTTAAGGTCAGGTGAAAGCACCATAATAACCTCGTGTGCATTTCTCAATGCAATCTGTGAGATAAGGTCATTTTCTTCATCTGTGCAATCAACAAAGACATATCCTGCCATTTTGTGAAGCACTTCAAAGAGTGCATTTACCTTATCTTCCGTAAGCGTTGCAAAATCGTATTTGTTTTCTCCCGCCTTGTAGCCAAGACAACCGAAGTTGTTCATAGCCTTAACTGTTACCAAGTGGTTCAGAACATCCTCCTCATAGATGTCTGTCTTATCAAACATCGTACCGAGAGAGAAGATACTGTCAGGCGTGTAATTTGGGAAAAGAACACCTAAAGCCGGGACTTTCAAAGAAGGTGAAAGATAAATTACTGCTCCGCTTGTAGTGGCGCAGTAAAGCTCCTGTGCCAATTTCAGAGTAACGGTTGTTTTACCGCTACCGGGTGAACCGATTACAGCAATAATCTTAGCCATTCTTATCAGCCTCACTTACATTCTTTTTTGTAAAGTAATCATCCTGTGCTTTAATGAACTTATCTGCAGTAGCATCGTCACCTCTGTAAACGAGAGCAACGTGCATTACTGCACTTTCCTCGTAGTTTGCAAGGATTTTTGCCTGTTCAACAGACACAAGAACCGTAATTGTTGTGGGAAGTTCAAAGCTGCCGTCCTCATTCTCAACAACATCGTTTTCATCAATACCGCCTGATGTGGTTGTTGTGATTACTTTTACATATTTAAGAGAAGCCGGGACTTCAGTATGGTTATCTTTATCGGTAACACAAATGCTTACAATATCACCGTTTTCGAGCTTACCTGAAAGACCGCCCGCAAATGAGTTTATTGTGATACTCATTGCAACCTTATCACCTTTAAGTGAAGCCATAACATCATTTGCTGTGTTTGCATTATCTGTTACCTTACTTTCGGTTGCAAAGTCGCCTTTGAATATATCTGCTGTTGCGAATTTTCCGACAACTGATTTCTTGTCCTTAATTACCTTTTCGGGGAGTGCAGAATTTGAGATTTTTACAATCTCAACATCTGTATCTTTAATCTCTGTTCCGTGAGATACATCAGCCACAAAACAGATTACCTCAGTTTTCTTATCAGAGATGTTGTTTACAAGGGGTGACACAACAAAGGTTACTGCCACCGCAAGAATAATACAGACGATACCTATCGCTGTTCTGTTTTTCATTGAGAAATTAACCTCCTTTATACTAAAAATAAAAAATGCGTACTTAATTTTAAGCACGCATAAAGTTAATTCTGTTATTTTATTTTTTTGTTTCTTTTGTGTATTTTCTTGTTTTCTGTTTTGGGAATTGATTGTTGTCTTACATACCAAATCAGGTCGGACAATGCAAGATGGAGCTGTATATATGGCTCTTTATATTCTTCAGAAAAAGTTCTTTGAAGTTTTGATATTTCCTCCATTATATTTAAGTTTTTAATACTTCCTTCTGGAGTCATAGCAGTATAAATATCACATAATTTCAAAATCATAGCAGAGCTTTTTTCACAAACAGCATCCAATTTACTGCCTGTATCACCTAATTTGTTCAACATTGCTTCATCTTCAAAAATTGAATATGTCAGCATTTTAATAATGTTTGATAATGTCTGTAATTCATCAGATATTCCCAATAATCGTGTGCGTATATTTCTATTCTCTTCGTGAGATATACTACGTGGTACAATTTCATTTATTACAGTATTAAGAACATTAGGATCACATTTTGTCAAAAGAATTGCCGATTTCTCTGCAATTTGGTCTGCTACTTTTTCTTTTTGTGTGAACTTCATACTATCCACATTATTACTGAAAGATTGCTTTGAAGCATTCTTCGCCGCTTTATAGCTAGTCAGCATAGCAATAAATGATACAAAAGCAGTAATTAAAGAAGGAAGAATATCAGCAACTATTTCTTGTTCGGTCATAAAACCAATCCTCTCAAACTGTGTTTTTTTAATTATATCACGCTTAAAACACCTTATCAAGATTTACACAAAAAATGCTGTCATAAATCCAATTGATAAATACGGCACAAGCGGAAAAGCTTTGCCTTTTGTTTTGTTTTTATGGCTGAAATATATATTGCAAATTATCGCAAGGAAAAGACCGATAACAAGACCTGCTATGCTCTTTGATAAACCAAGCAAGAAAGCACAGGAAGCAGATAACTTAACATCTGCTCCGCCAAGTCTGTTTCTGCTTACCATAGCACAGATTAACAACACTCCGCCGATTGCCAAGCCACTGAAAAGCATCATCGGAATATCTGAAAGTGTTACACCTATAAAGCCCGTAATGAATATCAAAACTGAAATGAAATCTTTAACTTCGTGTGTCTGTATATCTGATACCGAAGCATAGAGTAATATTTGCAAAAGAATAATGCCTTTAAGAAGTTCTATTGACCAACCAAAGACAATTAGCAGACTTGACACAAGAATAATACTGATGCAATGATATATTGGGATTTTTTTGCTTTCTTTGTTGTAACCAGGTGTTTTACTGATTACAACTTTTGAAATCTTGTGAACTGCCAAGTAGAAAAGAAAAATACAAGCGAGCTTCACAATGGTGGTTATAACTTCTTCGGGATTGAGTTCAATTAACCTTTCAGGTGAAATCGGTCTTATCGGTCCTATTGGTTGTATAAATTTAGTCATAGTTATCAGTCCTCACAAATATGGGCGAAGCAGGTTTTCTGCTCCGCCCGTTTAAATTATTTAGCCTGCGTAGTTAAAGAGTCCTTCGACCTTTTCGGTTACGGTAGGCATAATTGTGTCGTTGAAGAGTGCATAGAGAAGTGTGAGAAGAAGAGCACCGATTACAACGGCGATGAGAATCTTAACGCCTGTGTCCACATACGCTTCAGCAACAGTACCGTCAAGAACTGCGTGAGCCTTTGCCATCATTTCTGTTTCCTTTGCTGAAACAAAACCCTTTACCTTGTTTGCTACACCTGTAGCCATTGACTTGATTTTCTTAAACATAATTTTTTACCTCTTTCTTAAATTTAATTTTTGTTTTCGCTTATCCTGCGTAGTTAAAAAGACCCTGAATCTTGCTTGTAACAGTGGGCATAATGGTTGTGTTGAAGAGAGCGTAAAGACCGCCGAGAAGAAGAGCACCGATTACAACGGCGATGAGGATCTTAACGCCTGTATCCACATACGCTTCAGCAACAGTACCGTCAAGAACTGCGTGAGCCTTTGCTGTCATTTCTGTTTCCTTTGCTGAAACAAAACCCTTTACCTTGTTTGCAACACCTGTTGCGATTGACTTAATCTTGTTAAACATAATTTTTTACCTCTTTCTTTCTTAAAAATTTAGAGCACCCGTTTTGTTTCGGATGCTCTTTTGTAATAGATTTTTTTTGTTTTGTTGAGCTTTAACCAGCGTAGTTGAAAAGCTCTGTGATTTTGCTTGTGACAGTAGGCATAATGGTTGAATTGAAGAGAGCGTAAAGACCGCCGAGAAGAAGAGCACCGATGACTACAGCGATGAGAATCTTAACACCGGTATCAACATACGCTTCTGCGATTGTACCGTCGAGAACTTCGTGAGCCTTCTGAGAAACCTTTTCTGCACAGAAGTCCTTTACTGCCTGAACCTTTGTCTGAATGAATGTCTTTGCTTTGTTAAACATAATTTTTTACCTCGTTCTTTCTTAAAATTTAGTTGTTTTTGTTAATTTCCTGCTCATAGGCAGCGAAAAGTGCTTCTTCAAGTTCTTTACGAGCCGAAGAAGAAATTGGATGGCATACGGGTCTTGTTACTTCTTCACCCTTTGCTGTCTTCCAACTTGTCATAGGCATAGACATATATCTGCCTTTTTCCTTTTCAACAACACCAACGCCGTGAATTACGACTGCATCATCGATAACGATGTTTGCATAAGCCTTTGTAGGCTTATCACCTTTGAGGATTTTCTTGATTTCAACTTTAATATTCATTTTGCATTTTCCTTTCTTGTATTTACTAACAGAGTTAATATTTCTTATTCTCGGTTAGTACAGTTAGTATTTAATAAAGGGGAGAGTGTGAGAGGGGAAAAGAAAAAAGCTATCGAGCTTCTCTTTCCCGACGTTTTTGCAACATTCGGTTATAGTAGTCGATAGCTTTTAATACATATTCGCACTGTTTTTCTTTTGGAATTGATTTAGGAATTGCATTTGATATGCGATTATCTCTGAACGGAGATTTTTCCTTTTGGTTCGGTTTTTCTTCATCCATAATCGCAGTTATAACATCTTCTGACAATCTGCCTTGTTCTGCGAATTTTCTCATTCGCAGAGTTTGTGCGTGGGAAGGTGTTGCATCTGCTGCACCAATAGCATCGTAAAGCCACTTTTGTGCTTCAGGTGCGAAATATGATATTTCCACAGCAGGTCGCATTGCGATTAGCTTTTCATCAACAAGATTAAGCAATTCAGGAATGAGATTTGTAAGACGGATATATCTGCGGATTTGTTCACGGCTTTCACCGACTTCTTCGGCTAATTGTTCGTTAGTTCTGAACTTCGACTCCACTGGTGTCGAAGTTCTGTCTGTTCTCATACCTTGTCGGTTCATAGCTTCAAGTCGCATCTTGAAGGCGTATGCTTTTTCCGAAGGTAAGATTTCATCTCTTTGCAGATTACTGTCCACCATTGAAAGTATAGCTTCATCCTTTGTAAGTTCCTGAACTCTTGCAGGTATCTTTTCGATATTCGCAAGTTCAAATGCTCTTTTTCTTCTGTGTCCAGACACCATTTCGTATGTTCCGTCATCAAGCGGTCTTACAAGTACGGGTTGAATTAAACCTCTTGTCTTTATACTTTCAACAAGTTCAAGCATATTTTCATCATCTTTAACCTTATATGGGTGGTCAGGGAAATCGTGAATTAAAGAAATTGGGATTTCCATAAGCCTTTCTCTCTTTAAGTCCTCACGACTTTCATCTGTTTGAAACAAATCATCGAATGAGCTCAGATGAACCTTTGACACGCTGTCTTGTTTTGCCATCATTCATTACCTCCTTCGTAAAATTTGTATAGGCTTCAGCCACTTTACCGTTTTTATCGTGGAGATAAATGCTTTTGCCTTCTGCTGCTGTTTCAACAGCTCTTATTGAACGGGGAATAAC
>CALCTT010000076.1 GCA_937906895.1 uncultured Clostridia bacterium
TTTCATCATTCATAATAAGTCTGCGAATGCTGTCAACAACAATATCTTCAATCCAAGCCTTTTTAACTGTTTTCTTGTCACAGCCTTTGTGATTCTTTACACTTACACACTTGTAGTATCTGTGAACGAATTTTGTTCTGCTTGTACCGCTTTCACCAACCATAAGACACTGACACTTGCCGCAATAGAGCTTTGTAGTCAGAAGATATTCATCTTCCGCTTTGTGCTTTGCAGGGGCCTTCTTATTCTGCTTCATTTTTTCCTGTACCAATTCAAACAACTCCTTATCTACTATTGCGGGAATTCCTCCCGGTGTAATAACATCCTTAAATTTGTATTCACCGATATATTTTCGGTTGTGCAACATACGGGCAACAATGTCAACATCTAACTTGGTTTTCTTGTGAGTGCGTACACCTTGGTAGTTGAGCATATTTGCAATGTGTTGCATTGACTTACCCTCTGCATAGCTCTTGAAAGCTAAAACAACCGCAGGTGCAGTAACCTCATCGATTAAATAATTCTGCTCTTTATCTACCTTGTAACCAATTGGCAAGGTACCACCATTGTATTTACACTTAAGAGCATTTTCCATCATACCTCTTGTAACTTTTTCTGCGAGCTCTACTGAGTAGTATTCAGCCATACCTTCAAGCAAAGATTCAAGCAGAATACCCTCTGCACCCTGAGATATGGTTTCTGTAATAGATACAACCTTTACTCCGTTTTTACGAAGCATATTTTTGTAATGAGCCGAGTCATATCTGTTACGGGCGAAACGGTCAAGCTTCCATACGAGTATAATCTCGAAATGCTTTGAAGCACTGTCCTTTATCATTTGTTGAAATCTCGGTCTGTTGTCTGTTTTAGCAGATAAAGCTCTGTCGATATAGGTGTCAACGATTTGTATACCGTTCTTTTCGGCATAGGCTTTACATTCACGAAGCTGACCGTCAATACTTTCTTCCTTCTGACTGTCGGAAGAGTATCTTGCGTAGATAACGCCTATCATATATATTTACCTCCTTTAATTTCTGTAAATATTGTAATTCATATACTTGTTTTTGTTAAATGTGCGGATGCGACTTTTACATCGCACCCGCTGTTTTTTTATACGATTTCTTTTAACTTGTCCCAATCCTTATCCCATTCTTCAAACTCTTTTCTGCCTTGCTCACTTTCGAAGAAGGATACAATATCGGGAAGAAAACATCTGACAAGAGATTCAGCGGCATTCTCTGAAATGAGAACACCGCTGAGATTATCGAGATTAACATTGTTTTCGGTATAATTAATTTTTACTTCATCACCCATAGGCTACCTCCTTATCTCGCATCCCTGTTTCGCTGTCGCTGAAGGTATCTGTAATAGTGCTCACAAGCTTTCATAACAAAGTTTTCAAGGTCACTTTCTTTAATTTTAGGAGCAACCGTCTGTAACTTCTCAACGGAAAACTTTATTGTCGGTTTCTGGTTTGCTTTTTCCTCTGCCAATATTTCACCAATATGCTCAGGAGTCAAACCTTCCTCTCTGCTGATTGCACGAAGCCTTTGAGCCTGAGATAAGTTTGGAGTAGCATCACATACACGGATTTCTTCAACTAAATCAGCTTGCTCTACCTCATTCAAGTAAGAAAGCTCTACTGCAGGGGTAAAGGCTATTCGTTCTTCATCAACAAGGTCAAGCAGTTCGGGGATGAGATTGTTTAATCTGATATATCTCTGAATCTGACTTCTACTATCGGGTGAATCTTCCGCAACTTGCTCAACAGACCACTTCTGCCCAACTTGGGCAGAAGTTTGACCTTGGTGTTTAAGTGCTTCAAGTTTCATCTTGTAGGCACGGGCTTTCTCACTTGGTAATATATGCTCTCTCTGCAAATTAGCATCAACCATTGCAATAACAGCCTCTTCATAAGTGAGCTCATAAATAAAAGCGGGTATCATTTCAAAGCCTAACTTCTTTGCCGCATAAAATCTTCTGTGACCTGAAATAATTTCATATTCCGTGCCGGAAATTTTACGAACAGTAAGAGGAGTAAGAATACCTCGCTCATTGATACTATCAACAAGGTTTTGCATTTCCTCATTGTCAATTACCTTGTAAGGGTGATTTTCAAAAGGTCGTAAATACTCAATGGGTATTTTATTAGCCCACACATATTCAGTGCGGGCTTTCTGTACTTTGTCGTATAAGGTTTCTTTTGTGGGATTGTTTTCTTCAATATCACGGGGATATACTTTTGATTTTGGTTTAATAGCCATATTATCGGCTCCTTTCTATTTTACGAATTTTGTTATTTTCTAATTGATGCTCTTTTTGTAAGAGCTCATATAAATGAGGAGATTTTTCAAGAATCTGCTCCGCCTGTTTTAGTTTCTTTCTCAATGGCGTAATTTCTTGTGTTATCTCCTTGCGCATAGCTTTGTATCTCTCCTTATCTTCGGGAGTAGTTGCCCTACGCTTTTTGTTGTCTGCTTTGCTTCGCTTTTCTTCAAGCTCAGTAATTTTTAGTTGTGTTTCTTCAATGGCGACTGTTAAATCATCAGTAGTATGAATCTGATTGTCAGTTAAGAAATGATAGTCAGCCACATACTGCTTGATGTCCTTTGCAGCGTGCCTCATTTCAGAAGAAATGAGCATTGCATCTGCAACCTCTTTCAGCAGTTGAAACACCAAGATTATCAAGAGGAACATAGTGTTTACATATATAACCTCAGGACGTTTACCGTGTTCAATGCTGAACTCTAATTTCTTTCTCACTGATTCAAGAGGAAAGTATCTGCGCCTTGCGTAGAAGAAGTTATTCCAATCAACAAGGTGATGTCCGCTGTAATAGGTTTCATTAAATCTTTTCTCTATGCCTTCAACGGTATATCCAAGCCCCTCAACCCTTACTTCTCTTTCCCAATCCTTTGCCTTGATAGTAAAACGCCTGTAATCAACCTCATATCCCATAGTTGCAAGAACTCTTCTGAATTCGTCCCAGCTTGTGGCAACGGTAAGACAAATCTCAATATCTTCTCTGAGCATATCTCTGTGAGTTTTCTTGCCTTGCTTATGAAGCCAATATGCTTTCTTTTCACCACCGTAAAAGGGTGCGTTTTCAAGAACGGATTTACCTCGTTCTTTGCAGATAGCATCAGAAATTTCACGGAGCTTGTAGTGGTCAGAAATGTGATTTTCAAACTTTCTGCCTGTTCTGAATGAAACAGAATTAACTACAAAGTGATTATGCAGGTGGTGATGCTTGTCAAGGTGAGTTGTAACAACAATCTCATATTCATCTCCCCACATTCGTTTAGCTGTTTCTACACCGATACTGTGACACTCTTCGGGTGTTACTTCATTCTCTTTGAAGCTCTGAAAACCGTGATAAGCAACATTACCGCCAAACTTACCGTAATGAAGCTTAGTTGTCATTATATGCTCATAGGCTCGTTGTACGGGACAGTTGATAGCTGATACATAAAGCTTCTCATCGGTTTTCTTGTCGTTCTCGGCATATTGCAGGGTTTGGTACAAATCTTCATCAAGGTATTTTTTGTTGATTGTTTTATCGGGATTTTCAGCATACTGAATAACCTCTTTAAGTCGGCTCTTTACGGGCCAAAATCCTGTTGTAGCTATAGGTCATTCACCTCCTTTTTTGGACTTAAAATTTCACTGTGGATTTCATCAATGAGAGTAAGTAGCTTTGCTTCGGTTTCAGGTGTCATTTCTTTATTGCAGATTTCACAGAGTTTCGCGTAGAAAGCAAAAAAGGCATCGGGTAACACCGTTCTCGGTGCAAATCCCAATGCTCTCTTTGTCACATATTCACTTGTTGATAACCCGCATTTAGAAGCATATCTCTCAATCTTCTTTTTGTTTTCAGGTGTAAGTCTGATTTCAAGCCTTTGTGTTTTGTTCTTTGGTGTGTTGTTCATATCACCATTCCTTGCATCAGATTTTAGGGATTAAGGGACCCTAAAGAATTTGGAACTTGCCGTACAAGTTCCCTGCTCGCTACGGTGTAGGACAGACATTCAAAGGATAGATAAGTGCTTCGTCTGTCTTCCTTCACCGCAGATAAGGGCGCCCTTAATAACCACTCTTTTTTAGATACAGCAGTCACTGATTACGAAGGGTGGCTGTAGTATCCTTTATGCAAGATTTTATATTTTTCTTGCAGAATCGTTTTCTTATGGCATCATAAGCGGTGCCATGTTTTTCTTTGCTTGTAATAGTGATGCCAAAAGCGGCACCGTTTTTGAGCCATTATGGCTCAGTTGAAATTTGTGTTGAGCCAAACATTGAGATTTTGGCTCAGATAGTGGTTTGTGCTAAGTCATTGAAAAACTCCTTTCTTATAAAAATTTTATATTCAACTGCGAAAAATGTGTCGCAGTATTCATGTACCGGAATTAATGATTTTGGGCATAAAAAAACACCCGTCAAAAGTTGACGAGTGCTATGTAAATTATCCCTCTATATAGTAATGGGAATTAGAGATATGAAATTGTTCCTAATAATGAAAAAATTTTTCATTATATAAAAATCTAACGCAGTAATCATATACCAAAAGTTGTAATTCTTATCTCAAAATTTTATTGGTGGGGGCAGTTATTATAATAACAGAATTGACAACCCTCTAGTATACTTAATACGGTAAAAGTTTGATTTCAAACGGAATTACGCAACAACTATAAAATAATAAACGCAACAACAGTTTGGAGTCTTCAATATAAGGGGAAGTGAGTGATTTTCATTGTTTGCAAAAGTTATTCGCAACTAAAATTTCTTTACATAGTGGACAGTATTCATATTATAATTCCGTTAGTTTTTATGCACTTGCCGACCACATATAAGAGTGTTATTGAATTATTGTATCCTTCTTTAAACACAAAAAGCCCCGTTAGGAAAGCAGAAAATCTGCAGTCTTAACGGGAAATTTTTGTTGTTTCTATAATTGTTTTGGCAATTCTTATATATTGTTAGAATATTGCTTTCTTGTAATGCTTCAAAACAAATAATTGGAATATTGTTATTTGGCATTTTCACGATTATCTATAGGTGGTTCAGAATAAAATTCCGGATAATCCATCAATGGTTTAGATGTAACTTCTCTATAGCCAATTATCCATTCTTTCGGCCAATTTCTTGGCAACAAAACCTGTTCTGCGCCACCTGCCAATACAGTACCTGTATTGAGTGTAACCGGTGCGACTAATCCCACATGAATTTTTGTTCCAATAGGTACAAGTATTTTTTCTTCAACAAGTCTAGTATTTAGCCATTCAGGTTTTAATGCAAGTCTTATTTTTACATCAATCCTTGATTCTGCAAATTCAGTTGATGCATAACCGCCATTCCAACCCGCACCCTTGTTTCTGCTATATCCTCTGCCATATGTACGGTACAAGACAATTCTATCAGTCGTTAGATATGTTTTATATTCACCATTCAAAAAACTTGACACTACTTCTTCAGGAAGTGTGTCTTTTTTTATTTCCTTAACTTTTTCTGTCAGGTCAGTTTTGTATTTTTGATTGGTTGAGCCGGATACAAACCCTAATCCTTCTTCGATTAATTCTTTTATATTCAATTGTAATACCGTTCCTTTGCTTTGAAAAGTTACTTACAATAACTGTTAATTATTGGGAGATGAAAGTAAAGTATGTTGTATCATTTAGATGATATAGAAAAGATACGTAGTTACGAAAAAATTCAGAGAAAAAAAGGGCATAATGTATTTGATATATCGCATTGGGATTCAGGAAATGAATACAATAAAAGTCTATCTTCAATACTAGATTTTAATTGTACATTTGAGCCATTTGATTACATATACAGTTATGAGATAGACCAAAAAGTACATTACAAAGTACAAAAAGAATTAATTGGTACTAGTGATGATTGCACCATTTTCTTTCCAAATAGCACAATTGCAATTGTAAATATATGTAATTTCCTGCAAAAAAAACAAATAAACAATATCTGTGTTTTGCAACCTGCATATTTCACAGTTGGCCCCTGTTTGAGATCGTTTGGAATTAATACTGAAAATGAAAGTTTATTATTACAAAATGGAGTTTATAGAATTCCGCTTGAGAAAATAATGAGTGCTAAATACGATGCTGTGTGGATAACTTCTCCTATTTTTTGTACTAGTACATATTATAGCCAGCAAGAGATTGATAAACTTCAATTGCTATTAGATAAAGGTTATTATGTTATTTGTGATGAAAGTTTGTCGATTAAGGAATATAATTTAAGACATCAACTAACCAACAATGAAAGACTCTTATCTCTATATAGTCCTCATAAAGTCATAGGTACCAACACAATAAAATTTTCTTGTTTAATTTGTAACGATGAGTATGAAAACTTTTTTGATCAATGGACGGATCTGTTTTCTGGTGGGTTATCCAATTCATCAAAAATAGCTATAAATCATTTTTTGACACCAAATTATTATAAATGTCTAGATTTTCATACAAATTATACTAATAGTGTAAAAAAGAAAGCGTTAGAGGTTATTTCAATTAACAATGTGAATGGCGATATGTTTTTTTCTCATTCCATTGGTCAATATATGACCATTTTTTATCCATCGGTACCATATCACGAATCAACTAAACAAACTTTTATTAGGGATATTATTTTCAACACCAAAGTTTCTTTATTGCCAGGTTATTTAGAAGGATTTTATGAAGAAATGGGATTTTGCTTTCGTGTAAACTTAACTTTAGATGAAAGCAGATTAATAACAAGTTTAAATAAAGTATTAAAATACATAAATGCTAATTATTTGTAAAAATATTCCACACTGCTTATATTGTTCCTATTAAAACCTTGATAGTTATTATTTATTGTCATTCCGTTAATAACAAAAACATTGATGGCACTCGAAACATCCTTCTCTGTTTGAATTTGATTAATCTGTTTACTAATTGTATCCGGTAAATTTAATACTATAGTATTTCCAACGCCTTGCTGAGATACATTGTTAACATTATGATTTGGTTCTTCTTTTTCAACATCCTTTGAGGGTTTGGGCTTTACTTTAATGATTATACCTATAATCGAAAGTAATATTTGTAAACACTTGAGTATATTGTCTGGTGACTCAATCCATTCAATAAAAGAACCCTTCTCTGTTTTGATTTGTATGGGTTCAGATGTACAAATTCCCAACTGCTTCTGAAGTGACTGCAATAAAACGCAAGTTTCAATTGCAGGTTTTTCCTTAAACGTGAATTTTATTATAATGTCAGAATTATTTATATTAATCTCTGAAATAGCGGAATCTAATTCGTCAATATAGTTTTGATATGCTTTAAACAAAGTATTATGTATAAAGTTTATATCGCTTTTTGATTTAGTTGCGGCAGTATTTTTTATTTCTGATTTTTTAAATGTATCAATTAATGATAGCAGTTGAATAATGGTTATTGGAGAAATCAAGTCGTGCTCAAAAGAATAAGCTAATATAAGTTCTATGAATCTAATTTCCTCAGAACGTACTATAATGTTATTCTGTATTTGTTGTAAAATAACATTAACACAAAAAACGAGAGAAAATTCATACGAATATTTATTAGAATTAAGTTCTACAATTGCAGCATTAATAAGCTCCTTGCTATCAATAAGTTTTTGTTGCAATTTCTCAAGTTCATCATAATCTATACCTAATTCTATCAAATTTTTTGGAGCAATTCCAAAATTCGATGACATAACTAAAGGATCAATACTTGTTTTTTCGAACGAAGAATTAATAAGTAGATTAAAAACGAAATTTCCATTTATCTGTGAATTAAGCCAATTACATTCAATAAAAGTATTCAAAGATGTAGAACTTTGTCTTAGATTCATATTATCTATCACACAACTCTTAAAAGTTGAGTCACTCATTGTTACGTGGTTAAAATTACACGATATAAAAATACAGTTTTCAAATGTATTGTTCATCATTGTTGAACCTTTAAAGTTAACTCTAACAAATTTGCATTTTTTAAAATCGCAAGAGATGATATCAGAGTTTTGAAAAGATTGGTTATCAAACAAACAATTTTCTATATGCGAACTGTCAAAATCAGAATTTGCAAATAGTGTTTTAGAAAAATCGGTTTCTTCAATTAAACAGTTTTTAAATGAAATTGAATGCATGTCCATACCCGAAAGATTTTTCCGGGTAATTTGCAGATAAGTATAAATTTCATCTGGTCTAAAGCTTTCGTTACATTGATTGTAAATAGTTAAGTTGTTCAAAAAAGCACCTCCGAAAGGATAATAATAATGAATAATGATTTAATTGATAATTTAAAGACTCCGTGTCATATAGTTGATATTGAAAAAATCAAACTAAATATTGAAAGTTTGTTGTATATTAAAAACAAAACAAATGCAAAAATATTATTTGCAATAAAAGGATTTTCAAATGATAAAATTACTCCTATGTTTATATCTAGTTTTGATGGTGTTAGTGCCAGCGGCCTTTGGGAAGCAAAATATGGCAAAGAATTGTTGAAAAAAACTGTGCATACATACTCTTCTGCTTATAAAAAAGAGGATTTTTCTATCATAAACAAATATAGCGATTACATTATTTTTAATTCTATATCACAACTAAACGCTTTTACATCAGAAGGTAATATAAACAGTCAAAGACTGGGGATAAGAATTAATCCTGAGTATTCTGAAGTAAAAAAATATTCGATCAATCCATGTCATCAGTTTTCTCGCTTTGGTGTTACTAGAGACAAACTATCCGAACTTGAACTGAATAATGTTTCGGGGCTACATTTTCATTCGATGTGCGAACAATACGAAATGACACTTGATAAAACTTTAAGTATAGTTTCAAATAATTTTAATGAGTATTTATATCAAATTAATTGGCTTAATATAGGCGGTGGCCAATTATACTCCGATGAAAACTATAATTTAAATCAAGCTGTATCTAGCATTAACTTTTTACAAAACAAATATAATTTAGATATTTTTCTAGAACCTTGTGAAACAGTAGTATTAAATGCCGGGTATACTGTAGCAAGTGTAGTTGATATTGTACATAATGGAATAACTTCAGCTATACTGGACTTGTCTGCAATTTGTCATTTGCCTGATATAGTTAATTCTCCATATAGATGTGAAATCTTAAACGCATCACTACCATACGAAAAAGAACACACATATAGGTTAACTGGTTGCACTTGTTATGCAGGCGACATATTTGGAGATTATTCTTTTGACAAACCGTTAGAAATCGGAAGTAAAATTATTTTTTTAGATACTGCTGCCTATTCTATGGTAAAAAACAACTATTTCAATGGAATGATTCCGCCTTACTATGCTGTCCTAGATTCTAATAAAAAAATTAATATTGTAAAAGAATATAATTATAAAACATTTTTGTCTATTTTATAATTAATATATCATCTCCCAATAATTAACAGTTATTGTAAGTTTCTATCAACTCTCCCCGAAATTCTGTTAAAATGAATTTGCGAACACATTTTCAAAATTTCGAGGAGTGATCAAATGAAAAGTATAAAAACAGCAAGTGATGAATTTATACAAGTCATCCAATCTACAAAAAATTTATCCGATAAAACGATAACAGCTTACCGTTCGGATTTAAAAGATTTTCAGGCGTTTCTGCAAGGCAATGAGCTTGACGAAACGGTTATCCTGAAATATGTACAAGTGTTATCCAAAGAACGAGGACTCAAAGATAACACTATTTGCCGAAAGCTAATTACACTGAAAATGTTTTTCAGTTTTCTCTATGAGCAAGGTTATACTGATGTAAACTACTATCAGAATCACCACTTTCGCTATAAGAAAGAGCGACGGCTCCCAAAGACTTTAGCTGTGAAAGAAACTTCAAAACTACTCACATATTTAACAAACTGCGCCGAAACGGAAACAACGGGTTTTGATTCTTGGAAGAATTCTCGCAACCTTGCTTTGATTGATGTATTAATCAGTACCGGCATTAGAATTGCAGAAGCTTCAAACATCGCACTTGATGATGTGATTTTTACCGAACGGACAATTCTCATTCACGGCAAGGGACGAAAACAGAGACTTATCTACATATCTTGTAACGACACTTGGAACAATCTTACCCAGTGGCTGAAAATCCGCAAAAGCAGACCAACTAATACAGATAAAATATTTGTAAACCGTTTTGGTGAACAACTAAGTATTCACGGTATTGAATACATCTATAATTCTGCAAAAAGAGCTTGCGGAATTAACGAAAAATCGACACCGCATTATTTGCGGCATACATTTGCTACAAATCTTCTTGCAAACGGTGCTGACTTGCGTTCTGTTCAAGAAATTCTCGGACACAGCAGTGTTGCAACAACAGAGATATACACTGAGGTAACAACCAAGAGAAAGAAGCAAGTACTTAATAAATATAACTATAGAAATAAACTGTAATTATATAGGTACATATATGTTAAAACTATCGCAAAATGGGAAGTAATTCAACCCACTCTGCAAAAACGCTTCATTTTTCGACAAAAACGCTTACTTTTCACCAAACTCCACCACAGCCTTTTTTTACGCACCAATCTTTCTTGACGAGGTATAAACCAGCTCTTCCTTGTCCTCGTATCTTACCTTAACGAAATCCTTTGTCACCTCAACTACATAATTTAGATTGACTATGTAGCTGTAATGGGGCTGGGCGAAGGAGTTTTCGTCGAGGACGGTTTTCCAATGTTCTATGGGGTGGTAGGTTTCGATCTTTCTGTCCGTCAGATACATCACGGACTTTCTGCCCTCAATGGCAATGTACACAATCTCGTGGGGATAGACTATGCAAATGTCCTTACTGCAAGTAGTCACGGGGATGCCGGGAGAAAGATCGCAGTTTCTGCTGTCGTTTACGGGTACAAACAAGCCTTCGCAGCCGTAGTATGTAATCGGGATGCACGCCAAATCGTTATCTGACAGCAGCTGAGTTATTTCATCTTTTGTTTTTGGTTGTCCGATTTCTTTCACTTCCATAGTTACTTTTCCTTAAAATAAAATTTGTCTTATATAGATAAAGTGCCGTTAAACGGAAAAAGTAACACCATTTTTCAAAAAAGTATCGAACTTTGTCGAAATGTACAATTAAGAGAACCTTAAGTTTATGCACTATAACAAAAAATCCCCGTTGGGAAAGCAGTAAGTCTGCTATCCTAACGGGATATTTGTTTCTGATGATTTGAATTACATCTTTTCTTTTAATTTTTCCATAACTCATTTCTAAATTACAGATGAATTCTTATCTGTTAATCCATTAAGAGAAAAATCATACCTACCCACCGGAAATACTTTTAGTTTTGAGTATTATATAAGAATTACTTCTGTCAATCACAATCACTACTCCTTGGTCAGCAATATTTCATTGAATAAAAAACCAAATGTATATTGTTATACTGTTTTTCATCAATTATGTTCAAACTTTTTAAAAAATCCAATTCCAAGAACTGCAGCAAACATGCTTGCAAGGGTGTAGGATAGCCATATACCCTCAATTTCCCAAAATTTAGGTAGAATCAAAATCAATGGTATTGCAAAAATCAGTGTTGCAGAAAACATCACGAATGCACGTCCTTTTTTGCCTGCAGACTGATAAAATGCACCCGTAATCATAGGAACAGATGCGAATAAAAGAGAAAAGGATATTATTCTTATTCCCTTTGATGCAAGGATGATTATTTCTTTGGTGTCCGTAAAAATCCCTATAAGTAATTCAGGCACAGATTGCACTAATATTATCGCTACAAGGGAATATATAATACTCAGCTTTATGCAAAAAATTACGGATTGCTTTACTCTGTCATATTTTTTTGCTCCGAGATTGTAGCCTGCAACTGGCACAAGAGCTGAGGAAAATGCAGTCAGAGGTGCAAGACCGAAGGTGATAATTTTGCTAACATATGCAAAAGCTGTTACGCCCATTTCTCCACTTACTTTTGAAAGAACATTGTTGAAAATAGCTGACATTACAGACAATGAACCTGACTGAATAAGCGACGGGAGACCTATACCGATAATCTCTATTGAAGTTTTTTTGTTGGGGTGTATACCTTGGAATTTCTGTGTTGTGAATCGCATAAAAAACAGCATACTCATCAGGAACGATGTAAACTGACAAATTATCGTTGCAAGTGCAGAGCCTTTTACACCCATATCAAGCACTAAAATGAAAACAGCGTCAAGAATTATATTGATTGAAATGGGTATTATCCATATGAGCATTCCGTAAAGCATTTTACCCTCTGCCCGTATAATTGATGAAAATCCTGTTGAAAATACATTGCCTAAAAGAATTATTGTAAAATATTCTTTTGCATATATTTCAAGTTCACACGTACAGCCGAGAGCCTTCAGTAACGGATTCATAAAAGCAAAGCCGAGAAGAGTTGTGATAATAGCCGTTACATAAAAAATCAGCATTGCGTTGAAGGTCACATTTCCCGCTTCACCGTTTTTACCTTCGCCGAGCTTTCTTGATACTATGGCAGATGCACCGCTTCCAACGGTGGTTGCAATTGCACCCTGTAAAATCGTAAAGGGCAGTATAAGAGAAACGCCGCCCATTGCGTTGTCGCCCACAGCATGGCTGATAAACAGCGTGTCGGTAAGCGTATATACAGAGTTTAAAACAAGACCTGCAAGTACCGTTGTTGAAAAGCTTAAAATCAGCTTTGGAATTTTCTGCGTACCAAGCTTTGTATTTTCGCCGTTCATTTGTTAAACACCCTGAAAGCGGAGTTGTATAAGAATGCACAAGCCACAACGTTTCTCCACCAACCAAAATGATGGGGAGTGTAGCGGTAATATTTTTCCGTTTCCATAATAAGAGCCATAAGTGCCTGTCCCATTGCATAGCGGAGCTTTATTCCATCGTCAACCATTATTTTCTTTTCAGCAACTGAGTTGTAGTATTCAAGAGTTCTTGTTTTCTTCTCCATAGGATGCATCAAATCAAAATGAACAAAATCGAGAATTTTATCGCCCCACAATCCTCTTTCAAGGTCAACAATCCAATATTTGCTCTTTGGATTCTCTTTGTCATACATTATGTTGCCGGGGTGCAAGTCGAAGTTGACCATAACGCATTCAACATCAGTGAAAACATCTTTATATTTTTCAAGAACTTTCAGTAGCCTTTCACCGTTTTTGCATTTACGGTTCTTTTTTGCACAATCCGAAACAAGGCTAGTAATAATGTGTTTTAATGCATCATACCATGTGCTGAACTTTTCTCCTGCGGCATAGCCGAATTCGTTGTGATATATCTTGTGCATCTGAGCCGCAACATCAAGTATTGCATTTTCACTTTCTTGTTTTTCTGCATCGGTAAGTTTGCAGTGACTTAATGCATTACCGTTAATTTTCTCCATTATAAACCAATCTGTTCCTATTGTATCTCTTGAAAAATCGCTGTAAATTATTGCAGGAGCGTTGATTTCTGTTTTTGCAATTTGCTCATACCAATAAAGCTCCGCATTCATCATGTTTTTTTCGTAGGTAAGCACTTCACAGTCAGGTGCAGGTGCAATTTTTATTGCATAATCTTTGCTATCGGCAGTGACGGAATAAACGGCATTGTATTCGCCGTCACCTAAAGGTACAATGTGGTCTATATTTTTAAATCCTGCTTTGTAGAAAAGTTTTTTAATTTGTTCGTTTGTAATAGGGTATTTAGTTTTGCTTATCATATCGTTCACTCCTTTTGTGCTAATTTGAATGTGCGTAACCAAATTCAATTGAAATAAATTGTAATAGTCAGTTTTTTGTTGCTATATGTAGCTGATATATCTCCGTTCATTAGCTCTACAAGTGTACGGGCGATAGAAAGCCCAAGACCTGTTGATGTTCTTGCATTTTCAACAGTATAAAACCGATTGAACAGTTTTTTGACCTGCGTTTCATCAAGGCTTGAAGCGGTATTTGAAAAGGAAATCACACCTGAATCATTCAGTTCTATCTGTAAATCACCGTCACTATATTTAACGGCATTGCTTAATATGTTTGAAAGAATTCTTGAAAGAGCCATCTTATCAAGAGTTCTTTCAATTTTTTTATCAGTTATTTTAATTTCAGGAGTTATATTTCTTTTTTGCAGGGCCACAAAATATTCAGCAATACATTCTTCAAGAACACTGTTCAAAGATATTTTCTCTAATCTAAGTTTTTCTTCTGCTGAAGTAACAACAGAGTATTTAAACAGTTCATCGGTAAGCTGCTTAAGGCTTTTAGTTCTGTTCTCGATAATGTCTAAATACTTTTCTACTTCATCAGACTTTTCTGTTTCTTCCAAAAGCTCAAGGTATCCGCAAATTGCGGTCAGCGGAGTGCGCAAATCATGAGAAATATTGGCTATTGCATTTTTTAGTTCAATATCACCCTGATTATAACGGTGGCGCAATTCACGGATGAGAGCTAAATCTTTGTTGAGAGTGTTGGCCAAAGAAACCATATCTTTGTCACGGTAGGATACATCAATAAGAGTATTTGTATCCTTCCTCAATTTCTCTTTGAAGCTATGTTCAATTTCTCTCGCTGTTCTTTTTACAAAATATAGTTTGACAGCAAGAAAAACAACCGTCAAAGACAGCAGAAATATAACTGTAAAGAGAAAATATTTCATAACAAAGCTCCTTGATTTTAATTGATGCTTTTTCTTTTGAAAAGATAAACACCCAAAACGGTTATAAATATTGAGAAACATAAAGAATATATAGGATTAGCTACTGCCAACACATCAAGCGGTGATACAATTGGCTCATCACCTTCACCTTTGGTGGAAAATTTACTGACAATATATATGCTATCATCAGTATTGTTTACCCAGATATTTGCAATGGCAGAAAGTTGTGTTGTAGGTAAAACAGAATTAGCAAACTCCAAAACAATCCTTTTAGTTCCGGTAGGATAGGTTGGATTCGGATATTCACGGTAAGTTAACGTTGAATTTTCAGGAATCATACTAAACCCGTCGTATTCTTCGCCGTTTACAGTTGCTATCTCACGGTTAAACTCAGGTTGTCCAAGCTCACCGCTGACATAAGATGTAGCAAAAAACATAGCAGCCGAAACAGCTATACAAATAACTGCAGCAACAGCTTTTTTAGTTGTTAGAGTCGAAATAAATGTTGATACAGCACTGAATACGGTTGAAGTTACTAATGCAATAAGTATGAAAATCAAATAAATGCTTAAAGGTATTTTCTTCTGAAAAACAACACCGATACCGCAGAATAAAAACGCAAGTGTCATAGAAAGAGCTATAACAGAAGTGACAATTGTGTTAGACAGATAAATGTTTTTACGGGAACATCCGGTTATAATTTTATTTCTTATCACACCGTCACTATAATCTGTGCAAACAAAGAAGCTTGTAACGATTGAAACCACAAAGGCGATAATTGGAATCTCTTGAAGAGGAAATACCATGTATTCATTTTCAGTGGGCAAAAATGATGAATATGTAACTATACCCTTATATAAACAAAAGCCGGTAACAAAGGTTAAAAACAGCAAAAACAGTTTATCTTTTCGTAATTTATAAAAGTCAGCATAAAGCAAATTAGCCATTATCTTCACCTCCGACAAGATTGATATAAAAGCTTTCAAGGCTTTCATCGTGATTCTGAATTGAAAGAACCTCACAGCCTTGCTGCAACAGTTTTGATGTTATTAAAGATATAGATATATCTCCGTATATATCTGCTTCATTGTGAGAGACAATTTTATATTCAGCTTTAATTTCATCAAGGACACGTGCCAATGATTCTTTATTACTTACCTTAATTCTCAAACATTTATTGCAGGCTTCATCAAGCTCTTTAGCAGTGATTTCTTTAACAATTCTGCCTTTATCAATAAAACCGTAATAAGTTGCGAGTTTTGAAAGTTCATCAAGGTAATGGCTTGAAATCAACACGGTTATTTGCTTTTCTTTATTAAGTTTTAAAATAAGTTCTCGTATCTCAATGATACCCTGAGGGTCAAGACCGTTTACAGGCTCATCCAAAACTAAAAAATCAGGGTCGCCTGCAAGAGATATTGCAATACCGAGTCTTTGTTTCATGCCGAGGGAAAAGTTTTTAGCTTTCTTTTTACCGGTGTTTTCAAGGCCTACTAATTTCAGCTTTTCGTCAATATCGTCAAAGGACGGGATACCCAATATGCGATATTGCTGATACATATTTTCCTTAGCGGTCATATCAAGATAAATCGCAGGTGTTTCAACTATTGCACACATCCTTCTGCGAATTTTCAGGATATCCTTGTCTTTATAGTCCTTACCATACAAAGAATATGTACCGTCAGTCGGATTTTGCAAACCGCAGATAATACGGATAAGTGTTGTTTTGCCGGCACCGTTTTTACCGACAAAACCGTAAATTGCTCCTTTAGGAACATTCATAGACAGATTGTCCAATGCCTTGCAGTCTTTGTATTTTTTACTCAAAGCACTGGTTTGAAGAATATACTCCATATAATTAACCTCCTTAACAAGATACCGATATTCTAAAACATAATAGTTAAGAAAACGGTAAAGGAAAAAGTTAAGATGCAGTAAAGATTTATTTCATTTTAAATCCAATACCCCACACCGCTTCAATATAGTCTTCACCTGAAGCCTCACTGAGCTTTTTTCTTAAATTGCTTATGTGTACCTTGAGAGAGCTTTCGGTACAATCAGGTGTATCAATGCTTATTAAATCAAGAAGGCTTGATTTGGTTATAACCTGTGTCGGATTTAACATCAGCTGTTTCAAAATGGCATATTCTGTTTTTGTGAGCTTTACAGGTGTATCTCTAACTGTAACCGAATGAGCAGAAGCATCTATAACAATATTTTTATAGGTTATTTCGCTATTCTTTATTGCAGGGTTTCGCAACTGAACCTCTATTCTTGCAAGAAGTTCTCTGATATCAAAGGGCTTAGTAATATAATCGGTAGCGCCTACCGAAAGTAATTCCACCTTATCATCAATGGCAGTTTTTGCGCTGACTATGATAACGGGGATGTTTTTTATTTTAGGCAAAACTTCTTCACCTGATAAACCAGGAAGCATCAGGTCAAGTAATACTAAATCAATATTGTCCGAGTTAAGTTTAAGCAAAGCTTCTGTACCGGAATAAGCTCGCAGCACATAATAGCCTTTTGCCTTCAGTGCTTCTTCTGTCATATTGCCTATATAGATATCATCTTCCACAACCAAAATATTTTTCATACAAAACCTCACAAAGCAATTATAAGATTATTATACCTGTAATTCGATTTCAGTTCAATATTTTCAGAGTTAAGATAAAGTTAAGATTTTTATTCGAAACCTTTAAGAAAACACATAGCCGCCGACATATCAACCGGCGACTATGTGTTTATGCGTATATTAGTTCTTCAAAAACAATTTCTCTTGCCCTTTGTTGTATGTTGCCCATTCTTTGAACCCACTCCATCTGATTCTCTTCTTTCAGTTGCTCTGTGACTAACTCAGCCTCTTTCATCTGTTCTACAAGGGTATCAAACATATCCCGTGCCTGAGCTTCAACCTCAGCACAATGCTGATACAGCTTGCCTTGAATAAGCAGCGTGTTAAAAAGCACCTTCTTATGATTTTCAAGATAGATCTTGTGCATCATTCCCCATTTACCGAGGGTAACATTTGTTTCTTCCGGTGGGAGTATGAGGTTAGGAATAAGATAATCGCCAACTTGACGGTATTGAATTGCGTTTGTGTTTGACATAAAAAAGCCTCCTTTAATTTTGTATCTTCATTGTACAAATTAAAGGAGGCCTTGTCGAATGTGCGGATTGTAAAATGATACAAATGGGTCGAAAAACAAGCATTTTTGTCGAAAAATGGAGCGTTTTTGTAAAGTGGATTGAGATAGGAGATTTTCAAGGCTATAGTTATTATGTATAAGTGTATTTATTATATTATATTTATTTCTACAAAGTTTAATTATTTAAAAATAGTGTTTCTTTTTTGAATAATTATTCTTACGTTCAGGTTCTAATGATTTTTTACAGGAGGAAACATAATGGGTGAAAAAATATTTGATTTGATTAAAAATTTAGCCACTGGAAAACACAGTAAAATCTTTTGGGGAATATTAATTATAGTAGTTGTTCTTGCAATAATAGTATTTCCTTATATTGATGCCAATTTTTTATATTATAGTCGAATAGAAAAAAGGATTGACAATTTAGTAGATTTGGTCTCATTGAGTGGAAAAGAAATAGAAGAATCAGCCGTGCTACTTGATGAATACAACAACATCATTGAAGAAATAAAAGTAGCTCAAGATAAAAATATGTCAACCTTATTTGAAGATAAAGAAGACAGTACCTTTGAATATTGGGCAAAATTTTAAGCGGAGCTTTTCTGTTTTGGTTGGTTGGTGTTGTTATACTCTTTCAAAAAAATAAGGAAAATAAATTAACTTTTTCCTATTTTGTAAAAAATAATTTTTTAGTTTTTATTTTTTGCACAATTATTGGAGCTCTAATCGGTTATGTTTTTTCTATGCTTCCAATTTTTGGATCGATATGGGTTAATATTATAGGGGTACCTATTTTGCAGTTAATAGTGGTTTGTTTTTTATTTACAAAAACAGAAAATAAAAATGAAACCAAGTAGTTTTTTGTAATAAGAAGTAAAAAATTATTACATATCAAGAGATGTAGTAAAAATTTCAGGGAGTTGATTTAATGCTTAAAGTAGATGCAGCTATATTGGATACAAATAGAGTAATATGTAGAAATATTTCGGTTTTTGACACCTCAGAACGAGGACTGTTATCACAAAATATTTTGGCTCAACTTAGAAATTTTGTTGAATACATTGCTCAAAAAATATATTCAAACGGTGTTGATACAGACCCTAACGATTACAAAGATAAAAAAGAGGCATGGGAGTTTGTAACAACAAAAGGTCAGCTTAGATTCTTAAGTAAATTTCACGGATTACTTCAAAAATCTGTTTCGCATTATACCTTTGATGAGGGCGGTTCTGAAAGATTAATGCTTAAATACTATGAGTATTTGTTGAAAATAAAAGAGTACCTTAAGAACAATTACAATATGGATGTTCTTGAGAATATTAATGATTTTCCTCTAAATTTAGATACTAATCTAATTGAGTATTATCAAAAAATAGCAATTAGAATTGTTAAGCCCAGTCAGTATGCAACCCCTAACTCATATAATGAGCGAGCATATGTGCAAAAGGTAAAGCCATTTTTTGTAAACAATCATATATTCTATGAAGTAACGTTTACAGTTGCAAATGATTATGCGAGCAAATTTGAAAGAGTTATAGCTTTTACAAATAATGAAATATTAGATAACTATGCAGTAAAATTAACTATGCATAATGATTATATCAAAGTGCTAGGAAAAACTATGCCCATTCAGATTATAGATACATGGGAGGTTTCAATCCGTCCTTGTGAAATTAATCGTTTTGCAAATATTCTTGGTAACCGTCAATCTTCTATAAGCACCGGAAATAAAGAATTTCGTAATTTAATGCAACTCTTAACAGATAGTGGTATGAGTTTGGTTGATTTGGCAACATCATCAGACCATTATTATGAGTGGGCAAAAGTGATGTGTTCTAAAGATGCGAAAGTAATGCATATTTTTGATTTGCTCGACAAATCCAGACAACTCATCAAAAATAAAGAGCCCGGTCATAATGTTATTAGATATCTTCTCCACAAAATGAACAACAAAATTATGAAAAAACAATATAATCGGGAATCTTGTGAAAAATTATCTAATTTGAATTTAAAGTGGGGATGTATTCCATTTGATCAAATGCCTTTTGCCAGTTCTTTGATTGAACACAATCCCCGAATATATGATCTTTTCGATTGTATAAATCACAATGGACGGGAACATGAGTTTTTAGCCAGGTTGGTAAAGAATAATACAGAACAAAATGATATTTTGTTTACACAGGTTAACGAGTTAGTCAATTTTAAAGACATAGACAATTTAATACAAAAGTATAATAGTTATGTTTATTATAAACATACTGAACGTTACCTTAAATTATATAAAAATCATTTGTATATGAAAGGTTTTGTTGACGACACTTCTGAAATAATTAAAAAATTAAAAGAGCTTTCTTCTAATGGCATTAATGGATATACAAGTTTTGTAGATTCATGGTTAACCAAAAATCCTTCATATCGAATAGATAGCATTGAAAAATTACAAGCATTAAGGGATGTTTTTGCTAATTCGCAAGTTGCAGTAATATATGGTTCTGCCGGAACAGGAAAATCTACATTAATAAACCATATTTCAAACTTATATAATGACAGAAATAAATTATATTTAGCCAATACAAACCCGGCAGTTGACAATATGCGAAGAAAAGTTAATGCAGATAATCGTTCATTCAAAACAATAACCAGTTTCCTATCTAAATATAATAAGGAAACCGAGTTTGATATTATTTTTATAGATGAGTGTAGTACTGTAAGCAATAAAGATATGCGAGCTATTTTAGATAAAGCATCATTTAAACTTCTTGTTTTGGTTGGAGATGTATTTCAGATTGAATCTATTTTGTTTGGGAACTGGTTTAGCATATCTAGGCAATTTATACCCGAAACATCTGTCTTTGAGTTAACAAAGCCGTACAGAAGTACCAATGAAAGATTGCTTACAATTTGGAACAGAGTTCGAATATTAGATGATGCGATTTTGGAGCCATTGGTAAAAGGGGGATATACTGTAAATCTTGATGAATCTATATTTGAACATTCTGAAGATGATGAGATTATTTTATGTTTAAACTATGATGGGCTTTATGGAATTAATAATGTAAACCGATTTTTGCAAAGTAGCAACCCAAATAAAGCATTTCATTGGGGCATAAATAGTTATAAAATAGGAGATCCTATTCTTTTTAACGAATCAGAACGATTTGCACCTTTAATTTATAACAACATGAAAGGGCGAATAAACGATATAGAAATTTGTGATGATAAAATAAGATTTGATATAGAGTTAGATATTGCAATTACAGATTGGGAAGCAGAAAAATATGATTTTACACTCGTAGGTTTATCAGATAAAGGAAACTCAATTATTAGTTTTTATGTTTCTAAATATATGAGTACGGATGATGATTACAATGCATCTGACGAAATAGTTCCTTTCCAAGTTGCATATGCAGTTTCTATTCACAAAGCTCAGGGTTTAGAGTATAAGTCTGTTAAAATTGTTATAACGAATGAGGTAGAAGAACTTATCACTCACAACATATTTTATACTGCTATAACAAGAGCAAAAGAGAATCTTAAAATTTATTGGTCACCAGAAACAGAGAAAAAAGTCTTAGAAAGTCTTACTGTAAGAAACTATAATAAAGATGCTGCACTTTTGGCATCATTATTAAATGGAAATACTGATGAATGAATAAATGTTTGATTTAATTAAGATCGCTATTATGCAGAACATTTGTGTCACCATAAAATACTTTATTATTGCTTGAATAATATTATTCTGCTAATGTTGCTCTTTTAACGTTTTTATGATACAATTTTTTTGAAAAAATAAGTAATATAAAATATCAAGAATTAATAAATGGAGAACTGCTATGAGCGTGGGCGTGTGTATAATAAACCGAAATGGGGTAGCGTTAGCTGCAGATAGTGCCGGAACATCGCCGGGAAACAAAATGTTTTATAATTCAATGAACAAAGTTTTTTCTTTGTCAAAAAGATTTGTTTATGGTGCAATTACCTATGGTAAATCTTCAATATACAATGTATCCATAGAACAATTGTTAAAGGAGTTTCGTGCGTTCTTAGATTCACAGGAATGCCTGAACGATTTCTTTGATATTATTAACGAATTTAATAAGTTCATTAATATGAAAAACAGCTATTATAGATTTGATGTTGATGAATTCGATTCTTGTAATTCGTTAATAAAAGACTTGGTAGTTGTATGGGGGAATAAAATAAAAACTGTTATCAACCAAGATGATTCAGTTGAAGAAATTAACCATATTTTAGATGAATTGGAAAATAACGTTATATCTTCAATTAGGATTGATAACTTTGATGTAAGCTCGTATATAAACTGCACATATTTACAAGCCTTTGAAATCCATATAAGTGTTGTTGTTCCTGAATTGAAGCAATATAAAGAACAAAAAATGCGCTTTTGGAATATCATTTGCAACTACTTTAACTTGTCGTTAAAAAGAGAAACCGATAATGTAATGGGGTTGTTTTTTGCGGGATACGGAGCAAAGGACGCTTTTCCTAAATATATTCACTTGGAACTATATACAGTAATAGGAGGACAGGTGAAATATAGTATCGTTGAAAAATTTGATGAAAGTAATAATACTGCTAAAATACAACCATTAGCTCAAAACGATGTAATCTTAACATTCTGTAAGGGAATTTCAAATTATTTTCTTTACTACATTCCACAAAAGGCATCTGAGTTAATCAATTCAAAAATTGAAAACCTACCACAAGAATTTACTGATGAACAAAAATCTTTTTTGAAAACACATTTTTCTGAGTGCGGGCAAAATCTATCTAATGCAATAACTGCGCAAGTTCAAGCAAATAATGTCGACCCTATAATTAATAGTGTAAGATTAATCCCACTTTCAGAAATGGCATCTTTAGCAGAAAATCTTGTAAATATAACATCTCTAAGAAGAACATATGCAATCGATGGAAATCAACAAACAGTAGGAGGACCTACTGACGTTGCAATTCTTTCGAAAGGCGACGGTTTTGTTTGGATTAAAAGAAAGCATTATTTTAGCAAAGACCTAAACCCTAATTATAAATAAGATGACATTCTATATGTTTCTTTTCTTTGTTTGCTACATACTTTTTTAAATCAATTGACAAACTGTAAGTCGTGCTGTTTTGTTATATAATACTATTAAAAATACAAAAGAATCCAAGATTCAAGCGTGAGTCTTAGATTCTTTATAGTCTTAATCCTGCGTGTAATTAAAAATAAACAAAAAATCCGAACCCTTTTCCTATTGGGAAAATTTGGTTCGAATTTTTCTGGTTTGGTGCGAGAGACGGGACTTGAACCCGTACGGGATTACCACACGCCCCTCAAACGTGCGCGTCTGCCGATTCCGCCACTCTCGCATATCGGTCGTTCTCTCGAACGCAAGAGACATTATAGCAAAGGAAATCGACAGTGTCAAGCATTTTTTATAAAAATTTTTAAATATTTTATATTGAACTTTCTTTGGAGTGTTTAACTGGTTTAACGGTAGGCTTTTCTGCCTTTTTTGGTAAACCTTGTGCGATTGTGGGGAACTCGTTATCAATATCGTTTGTGGGTTGGATTTCATAAGTTCCGTACTTATTTACCATTTCCCATGGTGTTTCGGGATTATCGGGGATATATGTCACTCGTTCCTCCAATTGATTTATATAATTCTTTTCCTTTTTCATTTTATCACCATTTTTATTATGGGTGAAAAGATAAAGATTATACAAAAAGCACCTGCCGTATGACAGGTGCTTAGTTTATTTGGTTTAGTCTTTCTTTGCCAGCTCTGTAAGGGATGTTGCAAGACCTGCAAGGCCTTGAATTTCTGATGGAATAATAATTTTTGTAGCCTTACCATCAGCAGCTTTTTCAAAAGATTCAAGAGCTTTGATGCTGATAAATTCCTGACTTGGATTTACCTTGTTAATCATTTCGATACCTGCAGCAGTTGCTTCCTGAATCTTAAGGATTGCAGCAGCTTCACCTTCTGCTTCACGGATTTTTGATTCCTTAATTGCATCAGCACGAAGAATTGCAGATTCTTTTTCACCTTCTGCAACAAGGATTGCGGCTTTCTTTTCACCTTCAGCCTGCAAAATCTTTTCACGACGTTCACGTTCAGCTTTCATCTGCTTTTCCATTGAGTCCTGAATTTCGCGAGGTGGCATAATGTTCTTTAATTCAACACGGTTGATTTTGATACCCCAAGCATCTGTCGCTTCGTCAAGAACTTCTGTGATTTTTGAATTGATTGTGTCTCTTGATGTGAGAGTTGCGTCAAGCTCAAGGTCACCGATGATATTACGAAGTGTTGTTGCTGTAAGGTTTTCAATGGCCATCATAGGACGCTCAACACCATAAGTGTAGAGCTTTGGGTCAATAATGCGATAGAAAACAACTGTGTCGATTGACATTGTTACGTTATCCTTTGTGATAACAGGTTGTGGTGGGAAATCCACAACTGCTTCCTTAAGGCTTACTCTTTTTGCAACTCTGTCGATAATTGGGATTTTTACGTGAAGACCCGTATCCCAAGTGGTATGGTATGCACCGAGTCTTTCAATTACGAATGCGTTTGCCTGAGGTACAATTCGAACGTTGGCAACGATAATTGCGATTGCTATTGCGATTAAAAAAATAGGTATAAATAAAAGTTCCATAATTTTTCTCCTTTTAAAATTTATTTATTGTGAGTGTTGTTCCGTTAACACTCTTAACGATTACATTTTCACCCTTCTGGATTGTTTCACCAGTTTCACTGACTGCTTTCCAGTAAACGTCACCTGCAAGTATTCTGCCCGAAATTCCGTTTGTATCTTCGGTAACTTTTACGGTTTTGCCTACAAGTTTTTCGTTCTGGTCAACCTCATCCACTGCTTTTTTTATGTGTTTATTGTAGATTTTACGACAGATTATCATAAATATTGCACTTAAAATTACAAAAATTGAAATTTGTAAAATCAGACTATCAACAAACAAGGATACAATACAGGTAAGTATTGCTGCAGGGACAAACCAGATGGAAACAAGTGCTGTTGTGAGAAGCTCTACAACCAAGAACACAACACCCACGGCAATCCAGCCAACCCAGGGGTTTTCCACTAAATATTCCACAAATATCCTCCTTAAAAATGAATTTAATCGTTATTGATTTCTCTTGAAAAGACGATAATCATTGGTGTCCCGGCTTTTGTGTGAGCCATTCCGAATGAATGAAGAGTCGTGCTGACAACGTCCCAGCCATGTTTAGCCATTTCGTTCATTTTCGCTTCTGCTTCGCCGAGTTTTAATTCTAAAATCTTGTATTCTTTCTGCATTGGATTTCTCTCCTTTACTTTATTATATATTTATAAATTGCATCATATATACAATCTTCAAAGCTTTCAGCAGCGCCAGCATCCCATCTGAAAAAGCCTTCGCCACCACCGCCACCGACTGCGTGGATATGTGTTTTGCCTTCAAAGTCATCAATCGTAATGGTGAGAGTCAAACGGTTACCTGCTCGATAATAATGTTTCTCATAAACAAGCACAATAACTGAAGCGCCATTTCCGGCATCCCTGGTATATGAGTCAATCAGTTCACCTGTAACTGACCCGTTTACAATGGTTTTGGTGATAAGTTCTTCAGTTTCTTGTGGGGAAATTGATACATATAAATTTACCATTTTTAAACTCCTTAAAGTAGTTCGGCAAAGGCTTTTTGAGCCAAATCCCTCATTCTTGTTGAAATGATAGCAAGCGCCATTGCCCTTAATGCGATTCGTAATTTCTTTTTTGAAATATCGTCGCTGATTGTTGCTTTTTTAATGTTTTCATCAACGATTTCATCCAACTTTTGAGTTTCATAAATCGCTTTTGCTTCGCATTGATAAATAACACTGCACAGAATGTTGAAAAGCTCTTTGTCGGGCAGAATGTCGTCAGAACGGTCATCGACAGAACCATTGATATAGTTCATAAGAAACGCAATTTGTTCTAACTGCATTGACCCACGCATCATATTTATAAGGATGATGCGCATAACCTGCTCCTCGCCATAGCGCTTTTCTTCGGGATTTTTTACCCAACCACGTTTTATCCAATTCTGGATTGTGGATGTTTCAAGTCCCGTTAATTCTCTGACCTGCGCAAGAGTAAGACCTTTTGTAACTGTTAACAGGGGAGCAATCAATGAAAAACAATCATCTTTTGCAACGCTGTTGAACTCCAACGCAGTTCCGGGAATATAATTCATCTACTCCACCTCCTTTATGTGTTGCTTTGATTATATCACGAGTTCACGTGACTGTCAATAGGGTTTTTATGATTTTTTGCAAAAAAATAAGACCGTCAGATTTACTGACGGTCAAAGTGTTTTTAGTGATTATTTGTCTTCTTTATCTTTCTTATTTGATTTTGAGAAGATTTTGTTAAGAAGAGTTGTGATGGCAATAAGCACACCCATAACGATGATGATTCCAGCCATACCCATACCCATATAATAGAGGTTGTCGATAAAAGCTCCTGGGTTAAAAGCCATAATAGTAACTAATAAATTCTGTAACATATCTGTATCCTCCTAATTACATAAAGAAGTTAAGGATAAGACCACCTGCAATAACAGATGCAATCTGACCTGAAACGTTTACGCCGATTGAGTGCATGAGAAGGAAGTTCTGTGGGTCTTCTGCAAGTCCCATTTTGTGAACGATACGTCCTGACATTGGGAATGCTGAGATACCTGCCGCACCAATCATTGGGTTAATCTTTTTGCTCTTTGGAAGGAAGATGTTGAGAATCTTTGCAAACATAACACCACCAACTGTGTCAAAGATGAATGCAACAAGACCAAGACCGAGGATAAGAAGTGTGTCAGGCGCAAGGAAAGATGAATAATGCATCTTTGTAGCAATTGTGATACCAAGGAAGATTGTGATAAGGTTTGCAAGAACCTTCTGTGCTGTTTCTGAAAGAGAATTAAGCACACCACATTCACGGATAAGATTACCAAACATAAGGAAACCAACAAGTGAAACAGAAGCCGGAGCTACAAGACCTGCAACGATTGTAATGATAATTGGGAAGAGAATTCTTGTAATCTTCTTAACTTCTGTCTGTGTATATGGCATACGGATGAGACGTTCTTTTTTAGTTGTGCAAAGTTTGATAAATGGTGGCTGAATAATTGGAACAAGAGCCATATATGAATATGCAGCAACCATAATTGCACCAAGATATTGTGATTCAAGTTTGTTAGCAACAACGATTGATGTAGGACCATCAGCTGCACCGATAATTGCGATTGAAGCAGCATCGTTGATTGGGAAGAACATTGATGCAAGACAGAGTGTAAAGAAAATACCAAACTGAGCAAAAGCACCAAAAATCATAAGCTTAGGGTTTGAAAGAAGTGGACCGAAGTCAATCATCGCACCGATACCGATGAAAAGAATAAGTGGGAATAGTTCGTTTGCGATACCTGCGTCAAAAAGTACTGACAAAGCACCTTCTTGTTCTTCTCCGTTTACTATCTGTGTAATAGCGCCTGAAATTGGAAGATTTACAAGGATTGCACCAAAGCCCATTGGTAAGAGAAGTGTTGGTTCCATTTCCTTTTTGATAGCAAGGAAAATGAGAAGTCCGCCGATAGCCCACATGATAAGCATTTTAGGGTCAAAATAGTTTATCATATCGCTGAACAGCAATTCTTTAAAACTGTTGAGTAATGCCATAATTTTCTTTCTCCTTCGTTTTTACATTCAATGGGAGCAAATAAAAAACCAATCTACTCCATTATAACTCATATTTTAACACAATTTAAATTATTTTCAATAGGAAAAATAGATAAAAGAAAACAGAAATCTGTTGAAAAAAGAGTGTATAAGTGATATAATTCTCCCATTCTTGATTTGGAGTGAAACTGATGTTCGGTCTAGGAACAATAATAAATACTCTTGCTGTTGTTGTAGGTGGTCTTATCGGACTACTTTTCAAAAAGGGTATCAGCGAAAGATATGAAAAAACACTTATGTCTGCTTGTGGTGTTGCCACAATATTTATTGGTGTTACAGGCACTTTGCAAGGGATGCTCACTGTTACAGACGGAAAAGTGGAAACTCAGGGTACAATGCTTCTGATTTTTTCACTTGTTATCGGTGGACTTGTAGGTGAGTTTATCAATATTGAAAAGCGTATGGATAGTTTAGGTGAAAAACTTAAAAAACTACTCCACGCTGAAAAAGATAACAAGTTTGTTGACGGATTTGTAAACACATCACTTATAATCTGTGTTGGTGCTATGGCTATTGTGGGTTCAATTCAGGACGGACTTACAGGGGATTATTCAATGCTTGTGGCAAAGGCAATTCTTGACCTTGTTATCGTTGTGATTATGACTTCAACCTATGGTCTTGGTGCAATATGCTCGGCTATTGCAATTTTTGTTTATCAGGGTGCTGTGACATTACTGGGACATTTTGCAGGAAATGTTATCGGCGACATACTTATCGGTTATCTCTCATATATCGGCTCTGCACTTATATTCTGTGTTGGTATTAATATTACATTCGGGAAGAAAATCCGTGTAGGAAATCTTTTACCTGCATTGTTAATTCCTGTTTTCTATGTTGTAGGGCAGTATTTTGTTGAAATATTAGGTTTATAAAATTTTAAGGGCAGACTAATAAAGTCTGTCCTTATTTTTATTGCATATAAAGATTTCTTGTGATATCATATGATATATGTCGGTTTTCGGAGGATAAAATGGAAAGTTTACATTCGTTCATTGACCTTTTTGAAAAAAACTCAATATTAATTGAACAGAATTGTGAAGAGAATGTACAAGTGGAAAATATTTCATACAATTCAAGGGAAGTAACTCAGAATACTTTGTTTTTCTGTAAGGGAGTACATTTCAAAGAGCAGTTTTTATGTGACGCACTAAACAAGGGTGCTGTTGCATATGTTTCGGAACAGAAATATGATGTTGATGTGCCTTGTATTCTAGTGTCCGATATAAGAAAAGCTCTTTATCTAACTGCGAATTTCTTTTACAATAACGCATGGGACAAGCTCAATCTAATCGGTATCACAGGTACAAAGGGAAAAAGTACGACTGCATACTATATTAAATATATACTTGACGAATACTTGAAAGCAAATGGTGGAAAAGAGAGTGGACTTGCATCCACACTTGAAATTTATGACGGTATTGTCCGTAAACCGAGTACGCTTACAACTCCTGAGCCTTTTGAATTGCACAAGCATTTTGATAATGCTGTAAAGAGTCAGACAGATTTCTTTACAATGGAGGTTTCTTCCCAGGCGTTAAAGTATGGCAGAACTGAGGGAGTTAAATTTAAAATCGGTTGTTATCTCAATATCGGTATTGACCATATAAGCGCTGTTGAACATCCTGATTTTGAGGATTATTTTACCTCGAAAATGAAGCTCTTTACTCAATGTGATACAGCAATTATCAATCTCGACTCTGACCTTAGTGAAAGAGTGGTTGAATATTCAAAGAGTGCGAAAAGAGTTGTTACATTCAGCACGAAGAATCCACAAGCTGATATTTATGGCTACAATATTCACAAGGATAATTCAGAAACGGTCTTTTCAGTTAAGACTGATGCTTTCGAAAAAGAATTCAGACTCTCAATGCCAGGGCTTTTCAATGTGGAAAATGCTCTTTGCGCAATTGGTGTGGCTTATGTACTGGGAATCTCCCCTGCTTATATTGGCAAGGGACTTTACAAAGCAAAAACAGCGGGTCGAATGGAAATATATGAAAGTGAAGACAAAAAAATTGCTGTGATTGTTGACTATGCTCACAACAAACTGAGCTTTGAAACAATTATTTCCTCAATGAGAAAGGAATATGAAGACAGACCGGTTTCCATTCTTTTCGGTTGCCCGGGCAACAAAGCTCTTATCCGACGAAAAGACATGGGTGAAGTCAGCGGAAAAATGGCAGACTTTATTTATGTTACTGAGGACGACCCTGCTGAAGAAAGAATTGAAGATATCTGTAACGAAATTGCAGGTCATATAGAAAATGTCGGTGGAAAAGGTAAATACAAAATTATTTATGACCGTGAAGCAGCAATAAAATCTGCAGTTGAAGACGTAAAAGATACTGCAGTTATAATTCTTGCTGGAAAAGGTGCTGAAACTCATCAGAAAAGAGGGCTTGTTTCTGAAGATTACGCTTCCGATGCTGTTTTAGCAAAGAAATATTTAAAGGAATATGACGAGAGGCAGGGAAAATAAGATGGATATTAAAAAAGTAGTAAAAACAGGCAAGAGAATTACAAAGGTTATTCCTTTTGTAACTGCGGCAATCAGCATTGCAACATTAGCCCTTGCCAAATATGAGGAAAAACAAGGAAATTACTCAAGGGAATTTTCTGAGGTTGAAAATGAAATGAAAACAAAAATTGAAGAGGTGAAAAAAGGATAATGGCAAAGAAAAAGTCGATTTTCGGAACAGCTCTGGGTTATGGCATCGGTGCTATCGGTCTTGACTTGAGCTACGGTATGTTCTATTCATACCTTTCATATTATCTTTCAAGTGTGCTTGGTCTGGAGGAGGGCTTTCTGCTTCTCATAACTCCTCTTGCACGTATCTGGGACGGAATCAACGACCCGATGATGGGTACAATTGTTGACAATACAAGAACAAAGTTCGGTAAATACAGACCTTGGATTTTAATTGGTGCTTGCTGTAATGCAGTTGTGCTTTTCCTTTTATTCACATCCTTTGGTATGAGTGGACTTCCACTTTATATTTACATAGGTGTTATGTATGTTGCCTGGGGTATGACAAACACAATGGCCGATATTCCATATTGGTCAATGGTGCCATCCTTCACAAGTGAAGAAAAAGAGAGAAATCTTGTGGCAACTGTTGCTCGTTCATTCTCAGGTATCGGTCAGGGAATTATCTCAATTCTCACACCTATTATCTGTCCTTTGCTTTCAAGTGGTATTACTGATGCAAAGGGTTATAGCGCAAGTGGTTTCTCACGTTGGGCAGGAATCTGTGGTGTTGCACTTGTTTTCTTTGCACTTACCTGTGTGCTTATAACAAAGGAAAAGAATGTTGTTTATGGCGAGAAAAAGAAATTCAGCTTAAAACAAATTTTTGACGTTATCAAGAGTAACGACCAGTTGGTAGTGTTTATCGTATTTGCTATGCTTTCAAATGCAGGTTGGTATCTCACAAGCTCAACTGCTGTTTATTATTTCACAGACACATTGGGTGACCCTACATTACAGTCGCTTTTCCAGACAATCGGTACTGTTGGTTCGGTTTTAGGTCTTTTAGTTGTGCCTGTGCTTACAAAATGGTTCTCAAAGCGTCAGACATATACAATTTCACTTGTAACTGCTATTGTGGGTTATGGCCTTATGCTTATAACAGGACCTATTTTAAATCTTAATGTTGTGGTTATGGACGTTTGCTATATTCTCGCATCCGTTGGTGTTTCTTCAATGTTCGTGTCACAGACAATTTTCCTTGCAGACATTGTTGACTATGGTGAATTCAAGAACGGTGAAAGAAACGAAAGTATCACTTTCTCAATGAAAGGCTTCTTGCAGAAGATGGCATACACAATGCAGACAATCGTACTTTTCGGTGGTCTTGGTATTATGAATTATAATGAACAAATTACTGCAAATGTTGGTCTTAACGATACAACAAAAACAGGTATTGGTGTAATCTGCTTCGGTGTACCAATGCTCTTCTTCACAGCATCACTTATTGTATTCCGTAAGAAGTTCAGGGTTTATGGTGAACTTGCAGATAAAGTTCACGATTACATTATCGAAAAGAGAGCGTCAGGTGAATAATTATGGCTGATTTAAAATTTTATCAGATAACGGACCTGCATCACTATGCTCTTGAACTCGGTACAGAGGGAAAGGCTTTTGAAAAAATTTGTCTTTCCGACCAGAAATGCCTTGCAGAAACAGGTGCAATAATTGATGCTTACTTCGATAAAATCATTGAAGACACAGAAACAAATATCGTGCTTATTACAGGTGACGTTACCTGTAATGGAGCAAAGGAAAGCCACTTTGATTTAATTCCAAAATTGCAGAGATTAAAAGATGCAGGAAAAAAGGTTTATCTCACAACGGGCACTCACGATTATTATATGGAAAATGGTAATGGTACCGGTAAGGCTGAAAAATGCGTTGGTGATGAACTTTTAACTGCTACTCGTACAGAGCGTGATGAGCTTTTAGAGATATACAAGGATTTTGGAATTTCAGAAGCAATTTCATTACATAAACCAAGCCATTCATACTGTGTGCAGTTGCAGGAGGGCTACAGGTTGCTCTGTCTTAATGATGATGGTGACGAATTCTTCTGTGGCTATTATGACGATTGCCTTGAATGGATAAAGGAACAGATTGACGACGCAAAGGCAAATGGAGATTATATTTTTGCAGTAACTCACCACCCGGTGTTGCCACCAACTCCAATTTATCCGCTTTTCAGCCGTCGTGATATGCTTGGTGATTTTGAAAAGACATCAGAATTCCTTGCAGATAACGGTGTTAAGTTTATTTTCACAGGTCATACTCATATGATGAATATTGCGAAAATGACAACTCCAAAAGGCAATGATTTTTATGATATTAACACTTGCTCAGCAGTTGGCTACCCCAACGCTATGAGAAAAGTGGTTATGACGGATACAGAAGTTCAAGTTGATAGCGTAAAAATCGACAATTTCGACTGGGATTTAAAGGGTATGACTGTTGATGAATATACAAAAGTGAATTTTCAGGAATTTCTCAATGCAATTTTCGATTCAATGGCTTATGATATTCCTAAACTTGCAGAACTTTCAACCTCATTCAGCATGACTCCTGAAATGGTATATAAACTTGAGAAGGTGCTCGTACCATTTGGAAAATTTTTACAGAAAGCAACATTTGAAACAATAGGTAAGATGTTTGGCATAAGCAAATATATTGCTGATTCTGTAAAGGACAGAAATGTAAAAGATTTCCTTATTGAGGCTGTGACAAATGTGTTTGTTGGTGACGAACCTTACAATCCATACACGCCTGAATATCTTGCGCTCTGGGCATTGTTCAACAAGCGAGTTAAGAAAATGCTTAAACCTATAAAGAGTGCAGAAAAAATAGAAGAAATTCTTGACATTATTCTTGATGGTGTGCTTTATGATGCACCACCAAGTGACTGGAAAGGGACTTTTGCAAAATAAAATATCCTTATATTGGAAAGCACAAAATATTGACAAAACAATTCTTGTGTGATATAAATATATTATCAATATGCACATTTGTGCATTGTTGTGGTTGCAATTTTGCAACAACAAATAAATCTCAGGGCAATGCCCTTAAAAAGGAAGGTATTACAATGAAAAAAATCACAAGTATTCTCTTAGCCGTTTTAGTTGTTTTCAGCATGTTTACTTTTGTAGCATCTGCAGCAGTAACAGCTCCAACAATTAAAGCTACAGCAAATGTAAGCACAGCAAGTGTTGGCGATACTGTTAAGGTAACAGTAAGCACATCTGCTAATTCAAAATTGTGTGCAGTAACACTCAGTTTAAACTATAATCCAGAGTACTTTGAAGTAACTGGCGAAACATCTGAAAAAGCTTTCTCATTTGAAGAGTTCGGTGAATCAGCAGGAAAAGTTAAGTTTGTAGCTTTTGCAAACACAACAGTTAAAGATGCTGCAACAACTCTCTTTACAGTTGATTTCAAGGTTCTTAAAGCAGGCGGAAAAATCGATTTCGTCGCTGACGAAGTTTATGTTGCAGATAACAACGGTACACCAGATGACGAAAAAGATGACATAGACGTTAATGTAACAGCTGATGTTAAGGGCAACACAATTTCATTTGGTTGTGCTCATGCTAACACAGAAGCAACAGTTACAAAGGCTCCAACATGTACAGAAGCTGGTACAAAGACAATCACATGTAAAGACTGTGGAGAAAAAGTTAAGGACGAAACAGTTGCTCCAACAGATCATAAGTTCGCAGACTCTAAGGTAGTTAAAGAAGCTACATGTACAGAAAAAGGTCTTGAAGAAGGCACATGTACAGAATGTGGTACAGTAACACAGAAGGAAATTCCTGCAAAGGGTCACGATTATGAAGCAAAGGTAGTTAAAGAAGCTACATGCGAAGAAGCAGGTCTTGAAGAAGGCACATGTAAGAACTGTGACGCAAAAGTTAAGAAGGAACTTCCTAAGAAAAACCACAAGTATGGTGATTGGAAAGTAGTTACTCCTGCAACAGCAACTAAAGATGGTGTTAAGGAAAGAACTTGTGCAAATTGCGGAAAAGTAGATAAGGGTGTTATTCCTAAGAAGGGTTCAAGCTCAGCTGACCTCGGCGACCCAAATACAGGCGCATCACTTTCATTCGCATTTGCAGCAGCAGGTCTTGCTCTTGCAACAGGTACAGTTGTTCGCAGAAAGCGTAGCAAATAATAAAACAAACAAGGGACGGAGTAAAATCCGTCCTTTTTGTTATATTTCGGGCTTGTCTTTCATACACATTACCAAAAGGAGGTTTTGTTATGACAGACGACAAAAAAATGCCTAAAATGCCACACAATGTGATTATGGAAGAGAGAAAAAAGCTTTCTGTTTCGGGAGTGCTGGATATTGACTCTTTTGACGAACAAACCATAATTGCAATAACGGAGCAGGGAGAGTTGACAATTCGTGGAAATAATCTGCATATTACCCGATTGAGTCTTGAGCAGAGCGAATTGATGGTGGAAGGAGAAATCTCTTCCTTGACTTATACGGATATTCGTCCTCAGGCAAAGGGGTTTTTCTCAAAGGTGTTCAGATGACGGATTATATTTACAGTCTTAGCCTTGCTTCCCAGACAAAAGGGTTTCTGTTTTCTCTTGGATTCGGATTTATGATGGGTATGATTTACGATGTATTCAGACTTGTGCGAATCAGCATTTCAAGGGGAAAAAAGATACAGATTATTTTTGATATTACCTACTTTATTTTACTTGCTTTTTTAACTTTCATTTTTTTCATTACCATTAATGAGGGAGAAATACGGATTTATCTTCTTCTTGGCGAGGCAATTGGTTTTGCAGTTTACAGTCTTTCTCTTGGAACCATTGTTTTTGCATTTGGTGAAAAATGGATAGAACAAATAAGGCGTTTCTTGGCTTTTTCACTTAAGCCTTTCAAGAAAATGTACTTAAAAACCAAATGTTTTTTACTCGATAGAGTGAAAAGGCGAAAAAAACCTGAAAATAAATCGAAAATGCACTTGAAACTCGATAAGCACTTGTTGTATAATCTATCTATTAAGAGGCAAAATCCGGCGAAAAAGAATTTCAATAAAAAGGATGTGTGACCAGTGGCTCAGAAAAAAACTGCAAAAAAGCAAAAAAACAGCTTTATTCTTACTTTGGCATTGATTCTTCTGGCAGGTTATTTCGTTATAACCATCATAGGTCATGCCATTGAAATTAAAAACAGTAACGCCCAATTAGAACAGAAGCAACAGATTCTTGAACAGCAGCTTGCAGAAAATGCATATTTAAAGGAAATTGTTGACTCTGACGACAAGAGTGAGTACATTGAACAGGTTGCAAGAGAGCAACTTGGCTTTGGACTTCCTAATGAAAAAGTGTTCTATGACGTTACACCGGGGGCTTAAGTAGGAGGAAATGCAGTTTTATGCAAATTGACATCGGCGCAATTTATGACGGAACAGTAACCGGTTTAACAAAATTCGGTGCTTTCGTTAAGCTTGACAATGGCACATCGGGTATGGTACATATCTCTGAGGTTGCAAGTGAATATGTAAGTGATATTTCACAGCATCTTGCAGAGGGTGACAAGGTTAAAGTCAAAGTTCTTGAAATTAACGAAAAAGGTAAGGTTAGCCTTTCAATAAAAAAGGCAATGCCTGAGCAGGAAAAACCAAAACAAGCAAAAACAAGACCACAGAATAAAAACTCTGACCGTGGCTGGAAAGGTGCTCCTCAGCAGGAGTCCAATGCACCAATGTCCTTTGAGGATATGATGGCAAAATTCAAAGCTCAGAGTGAAGACAAAATGAGCGATATTAAACGTAGTTCTGACAGACGTGGTGGCAGTACTGGCTATCGTAAGGGACCAAGACAGGTATAATACTTTAAAAGGTGAGGTAACTCGCCTTTTTTGTTTGTAAATTTTTGTAAATATTTGACAAGTTATTAAATAATACTTTACATTTTATAGGTACTTATGCTAAAATGAAATTGGATAAAACATAATTTTTATCTTAATTCAATGCAAAGGAGATGTCGTTGTGAACATTACTATTATTGGTCGTAAATGTACTCCAAGAGAGGATTTTAAAGAGAGAGCAGAAGAAAAGCTCCGTAAGGTTGAAAAATTCTTTGGAGCTGATGCAACGGCGAAAATCACGGCTACCGTTGAGAAAAATCAGAAAATCTGTGAGATTACACTCATTAAAAAGAGTATGATTTTCCGTGCACAGGAGCGTAGTGATGATTTAGAAGATGCACTCGATATATGTGTTGACTCTTTAATTCGTCAAATCAGAAAAAACAAGACAAGAATTGAGAAGAAACTTCGTGACGTTTCATTTGACGATGTGTTGGCAGAGGATTTTGATGAAGAAGAAATTGAAGTTGTAAGAAGCAAAACAGTTGTTTTAAAACCTGAAACTGTTGATGAGGCCATTCTTCAGATGAATCTTTTAGGACATATGTTTTATATGTTCAGAAATGCTGAAACAGATGACATTTGTGTTGTATATAAGAGAAATGATGGAGGCTACGGCCTTATCGAACCCGATTACGAGTAAAAAGGAAAACTGACGGCGGGGGAAACCTCGCCGTTGCTTTTTTTATAAAGGTTTAGGACGGACAATATGAAAGAGAGAAACAATATTCAGAAAAAAGATGTAAAGTTAAGAACAATCAATGTGATTGCAGTCATCGTTGCGGTTATGCTTTTTTTTGCACCGGGCAAGGAACAAAAGGTTATGGAATGGTATGCAAAGCAAACTATTGATAAGGATTTAGTTCTCACAATTGACCTTGATGAACAGAATGAACCATTTGAGGGCTTTGGATGTTCTTCGTGTTGGTGGTCACAGATTGCTGGTAACGGAGAAAAGGCAGAGGAAATTGCAAAGCTTCTTTACAGTAAAGAGGGGCTGGGACTTAATATCTATCGTTATAATATTGGTGCAGGTTCAAAGGATGACCCTGATGGAAAAATCAACAGCACATGGAGAGAAACAGAGAGCTTTTATGTGAAAGACGAAGCGACGGGTGAATTCTATTATGATTTCACAAGGGATGCAAATGCACAGGCTTTCCTTGACCTTTGCCTTTCCTATGGTTGCATTGATACAGTTGTTCTTTTTGCAAATTCACCACATTATTCAATGACATTGAACGGTGACGCAGGTGGTAACTCAGAATGGTGGGTTTCTAATCTTCCTGCAGAGAATTATGAGGCATATGCTGAATATTTCCTCACAATAACAGAATATTTTATCGAAAAAGGTGTTCCTGTTAAATATATCAGCCCTATCAACGAACCTAACTGGTCTTGGGGTGAGGGTGGATATCCGGGACAGGAAGGCTGTTTCTACAATTCTGAAGATATTTATGGTGTTTACAAGGCTTTTGCCAAGGAAATGGCAGAAAGAAATATTGAAGGTGTTCTTCTTTCAGGTCCTGAATCAGGTGAAATCGGCCACAGAACTTACGAGTGGTTTGAATATATGTATAATGACCCGGAAATCCGTCCTTATTTAGGTAACCTTTCTTACCACAGTTACTGGACTGACCACGACGTAAGAAACAAAATTAACTTTGGTGATTGGCTTGGCAAGAATATTACGGAGCTTCCCGTTGAAATGTCCGAGTGGTGCCATCTTCCTTGTACATCACCTATTGATGACATAAGTGGTGCACTTTTACAGGCAAGAGTTATGGCCAATGACCTTAACTTCACAAATGTTGATTCATGGACTGCATGGGTTGGTGTTAATGATATAGGTCGTGACGGAGAGGGAAGAGAATTTTCCGACGGACTTCTTGTTGCAACTGACGGAAATATCAGTGACATTAAAATTCCTATGCGATATTACGCTGTTGCCCATTATAGCAAGTTTATCCCTGTTGGCAGTGTAAAGGTAGAAACTGAGAAAAACATTTACGATATGGTTTGGGAAAAAGACTGGGAAGGCAATATTACAGGAGCAAATTTTGTTACAAATGTAGTGTCCTATCTCACTCCTGACGGAAAAGTGGTTACGGTTATCACTAACGAGGGTGAAGACAGGGAGTTAAAGGTAAAAGTTGACCGTAAGAATATGACGGTTTACACAACAACTCAGGAAAATCAGCTGCAGGAAACATATTCAGGAAAGAAGACAAAGATTGTACTTCCTGAAAACAGTATTACAACAATTGTTTTTGAGAAGTAAGATAGTTGAGGAGATTTTATTATGAAAAAGTTTTTGTCAATAATGATAGTGTTAGCTTTACTTGCTACACAATTTGTTGTCCCGACTTTTGCAAGTGGGACTGAGGTTGAAAAAGTTACAGTTACAGCAAAGAATGACTTAATCGAGTTTTACAGTGGTACGGAAGATGTTGTTGATGGTGAAGAAGTCTTTGTTTACGACACATCCGAAGTTGAATTCTGGTTTGATATCGAAATGACTGACGGTGAAAAAATCAGTGGTGATATATGGGAAATCTCCGAGATTTTACAGACAGGGTTCAGTTACGATAATATTATCTGTGCAGGCGAAAACCATGTTGGTACCTATGATGTAGAAATAAACTGTGAATATTTCACAGTTGTTGCAAAGGTTAATGTTGTTGAAAATCCTGTTGCAAGTGTAGAAGCGGTTGCTACTAAGCCATTATACGAAAAAACAGATGGTTATTGGACAGAAAACTGTAATGGTGAAACTTGTGATGAGTATTTTGAGTATAATGTATATGATTCAGAACCTTATTTCACGATTACCTATAAAGATGGTACAGTGTATGAAGGTTATGACGAAGAAATAAAAGAACAAACAGGCTTCTATACTTTTGATATCACTAATCAAGAAAAAAATCATTGGCAAGTTGGCAATAATGTTGCAAAGGTTTCATTCCTTGGTGTGGAATGTGAATTTCAAGTGGAAGTTGTTATAACTCCTGTTGCGAGTATAACCGTCGAAACAACCTACCCATTGTATGAAAACTATAGTGGTTATATGGAAACAGTATTTGATGACCAAGGCAATGAAAAAGAATATTTTAAATACTTTGTGTTGGATTCAGCTCCTGTTTTTACGGTTACTTTCAAAGATGGAACTGTATTTGAAGGCACAGAAGAACAGATTTGTTTAATGACGGGTGTGGATTTCTATTTAATGGAAAATCAGGATGAAAATCCATGGTCTGTGGGCATGAACACAGCGGCAATGATGTTCTTTGGTTATGAATTCACATTTCAGGTAGAGGTTGTTGAAAATCCTGTTGCAAGTGTTACAGGTGAAGCGATGTCTTACCTTGTTGAAAATCATTCAGGCTTATGGCAGAATTATTATGATGAATATGGTAATGAGTCAGAATTTTTCTTGTATGATGTTTATGAAGCATCACCGGTGTTTACAATCACTTATAAGGATGGCACAACACTTACCGGTACGGATGAAGAAATTTATCAAAAGACAGGTGTATGGACTTATGACGAAACCGAGCAGGGTGAAAAGCCTTGGACGATAGGTGAAAACACGGCGAACATGTCATATCTTGGATGTGAGTTTGATGTGACTTTTGAAGTTGTTGAATCTCCTGTTGAAAGTGTTGAGATAACAGAAGAAAACGGACTTACTATTATTATTAAGTACAAGGATGACGAAACATCTGAAAAGGTAAAAGCAATCGATTATGTTGTCGAATATACGGATAATGGCGTTGAAGAATATATCATCACTAAAACGGGTATGCTAAGATGCAGCTTGCATCCATCAATAGAAGAAGATGGAAGTGAAAGTTTCTATATTAATGTTCTTGGTAGAGATAGTAATAAACTAGATAATTGCGATTGGCTTAAGGCTACTCTGGCAGCCAATGAGGCGGCTTATAGTTCTTTGATTTATGCAACAGGTAGTGAGGAGCTTTTTGAAAAGAAGTTCGAAGGGTATAATAGTGCGGATGAGAGTCAAGACCTCACACAAATGGTTGCATTGTCAACATACCTTTGCGAAATGAATCCTGAAGTGGAACCACCATATTATTATCACAATCTTGAAGCTGATGCTGTAAAAGAAAACATCAAGTCTGTTTTTGGAGTAGATGTTGAAGATTTGACATCTGTTGACGGATACAACGAAGAAACAGGTATGGTTGAAGTTTATGAGCCTACGGAATCTGCTTATGATTATGAAGTTATAGATATGAACCTTGTTGATGGTAAGTGGGAAAAGACATATAAAGTTAACAATGCCGAAACCAAAGAGGGATACAGAATCAAAGTGGTTCTTAACGAGGATATTACTGTAGACAAAATACTTTTCTGCTTAGCAGGTGATATTACCGGGGAGGGAGCTATAACAGCTATTGATGCTCGTCGTACTCTTCAGTTTATTGCTCAGACAAAAGTTTTGACAGAGGAAGAGATGCTTCTTGCCGACGCAAATGCTGATGGCACAGTTTCCGTTATTGATGCTCGTTGGATTCTTCAGGCTGCAGCAGGCATAAGAGATTTATAAAAAAATTAAGGTGTGGGAATCTAACTCACACCTTTTTTAATGGTAACACATACCGAAAATCTCAACATAAACAGGGGAAAGTCGGTCGGACAAAAGATTCTGAAAATCATATTTTGTGTCTGTATATGGTTTTTGTATTTCGGATTTTTTAAAGCACATAATAGCTTTTGAAGATTCCTTTCTGCTTTCTATAAGAAACTGTCCGTTCAGATAGTTGCAAGTCCGTTGTACAAAGGATAAGCCTTTGCCGAAAGCGTTGTTAAAGGGGAAGATACCACCACTTTGTACTTCTATCTGTATATGTTGGTCGATTTCTAAAGTTTTTATTGTAACAAGCTTTGAGTTGCCATGGAGAAAGGCGTTGGAAAGCAAATTGAGAAAGGCTTTTGCCAAAACACGGGTATTACCCATTATTGCGGAGGTTGTGTTTCCACAATAAATGAAATTCACACCGGATGTTGAGGCAAAAACATCAAAGGCAGATGTGAGATTCTCACAAAGAGTGGATACATCCACTGTTTCTGTAACAAAGTCAAAATCCGTTTTGAATTCCAATTCCCGAAGTGCTTTGTATTGGCTACGTAGTAAGCCTGCATCAGCATCTTTGAATGCAGTGTCAAAGAAAAACTGCATTTTCTCTCTTGAAAACTGGAATTCATCCGTATATATGCTTGATAAGTGATTGTAATTCATATAACAACAACCTCCCATACTATAAATTTTATACCCTTTTTGCCTTATTATTCCTTGATTTTTATGGTAATTGACAAAAAATTCACATAATGCCACTTTTTTCAAAAATACTCTTGCATATTTGCTTAAAAAGATATAAAATAATACTGCACTAATGCGAAATAATATTAGTAATATTTTTTTTGGAGGAATTCAAAATGTCAGTTAAAGTTGCAATTAACGGTTTCGGCCGTATCGGACGTCTTGCTTTCAGACAGATGTTCGGCGCAGAAGGCTACGACGTAGTAGCTATCAACGACCTTACAAAACCATCAATGCTTGCTCAGCTTCTTAAGTATGACACAGCACAGGGTGGCTACTGTGGTAAAATCGGTGAAAACCTTCACACAGTTGAGGCTGATGATGAAGCAGGTACAATCACAGTTGACGGCAAGACTCTTAAAATCTATGCTATGGCTAACGCAGCAGAACTTCCTTGGGGCGAAATCGGTGTTGACGTAGTTCTCGAATGTACAGGTTTCTACTGCTCAAAGGCAAAGAGCCAGGCTCATATCGATGCTGGTGCTAAGAAAGTTGTTATTTCTGCTCCTGCAGGCAACGACCTTAAGACAATCGTATTCTCAGTTAACGAAGAAACACTTACATCTGACGACACAATCATTTCAGCTGCTTCTTGTACAACAAACTGCCTTGCTCCTATGGCAAAGGCACTCAATGATTATGCTCCAATCCAGAGCGGTATCATGGCTACAATCCACGCTTACACAGGCGACCAGATGATTCTCGACGGTCCTCACAGAAAGGGCGACATGAGAAGAGCTCGTGCTGGTGCTGCTAACATCGTTCCTAACTCAACAGGTGCTGCAAAGGCTATCGGTCTTGTTATTCCTGAACTCAACGGCAAACTTATCGGTTCTGCACAGAGAGTTCCTGTTCCAACAGGTTCAACAACAATCCTTACAGCAGTTGTTAAGGGTGCTGACGTTACTAAAGAAGGCATCAACGCTGCTATGAAGGCTGCTGCATCAGAAAGCTTCGGCTACAATGAAGATGAAATCGTTTCTTCAGACGTTATCGGTATGAAGTACGGCTCACTCTTCGATGCAACACAGACAATGGTTGCTAAGATTGCTGACGACCTCTATGAAGTTCAGGTTGTTTCTTGGTATGACAACGAAAACAGCTACACATCACAGATGGTTAGAACAATCAAATACTTTGCAGAACTTTAATTCTTAAAAGTATATAAAAACGAGAGCAGGTAACCGAAAGGCTACCTGCTTTTTGTGTTGTATTGTTATTATAATTAATATCTAATGGTGACATGGGGTCTTGACACCTACTGTTGTTTAATATGAAAAAGTAGGGGTCGATGCCCACATCGATCCGAGAAACAAAACTTATTTAATTATATTTTTTTCAATTTCAATGACAATATCGCTCATTTTTGTGTCTAATGCACAAGAAATTCGATATAGAGTTTCCAATGTTGGTTTTCGTTCACCTCGTTCAATTGCCGAAAGATGAGTTCTCCCAATATCGGCAAGACCACTTAAAACCTCTTGGGAAAGGCCTTTTTTCTTTCTAAAATCAGCAATTACCCTTCCAACTAAAATAGCATCAAGAGTAGGAATATACATTAACATCACCTCTTAATAAGTGTATGCTAATTTAAAACTCAAAATGAATACATATGTTGACATTTGAATACTTATGTGTTAAAATCTGGTTGAGTTTATTTTTGGAGAGGACATAAATGAAAAATGATGTTAAGGTTATGACGGAAGTTTTCAGAACTGCACTGGTTTGGGAAAAATATGTAAAACTTTGGTCAGATGCGCTAATATGTGTTGACAGTAAATTAGAAAATAATAACGATAAAATTCAAAAAGCATTATCCGGCATTGAAGAAGAGGAATTTATTATTGCTACTTCAGAACATATGAATGAAATATATAAAGATAATGCAAAAAAAGATATTAGAAAATACAGAAGAATTATTTTTTTGGTCGTAGGCATAATAAGCACAGTTTTTATTATTGCATATGTATTGAGATTGTTAGGCTTAACGAAGATTTCTGCGGTCTTCTTTATGATTTTAATTCCGGTGATTTCTGGTTTAGGTCCTATGATTATTTTGGGAGTTATAATTTATTGTTTATATAATTGGTGGAAAAGGAAAAATGACATAAAAAGTTCTGCTCCGCAAAAAGTTTCTACTCAAATACTTATTTCTGAAAATAACGTTAAATCATATAATTCATTTCTTCAAAAAGTAAAATCAGAAAATGTTTATCTGATTGCAAAGAAACAAATTATTGTGTCGGAGCTTAATATAGCAAAAAAAACATTAAATCAAATCTATTCTTATGGCTTAATACCCGAAAGATACCAAGGTCTTATACAAGTGGCAACGATTTACGGCTACTTATATAATTGTATATGTACAAGCATATGTGGTCACGGTGGTGTATATGAAAGATATGAAGATGATTTAATAAAAGGAATAATTGTCAATCAATTATATTTAATTAACGAAAAACTGGATATGGTAATTAAGAATCAACAAGAATTAAAGAAGACGCTTGATTCGATAGATATGACGTTATCTGGAATCAAGAGAGAAATTGAGCACGGCAATGAGATGATAAGGGATATTCGTGCCAACTCTGCAATTGGGGCTGCGGCACAGCAACAATCAGCAGCACATCAAGAATATATTTCAACAGCGGTGTGGAGAAGTTTGTAAGGAGGCCAACTATGTATTGTAAATTCTGTAATTCCGTTCTTGATGACAACACCACCGTTTGTGCAAATTGTGGAAAGTCTCAATATAATTATAATACTCCCACATGTTCACACTGTGGATATCCTGCGAATTATAAAACAGTCAATAAAATGAAGCTAAAGTTAATTGACTGGGTAATATTTGTTTTGTTTTTTCCTTTAAGTATATTCTATTTTTTTATAATAAAGGAGCTACGAACTGAGACATTTAAAAAATGTACACATTGTAATCATATCGAAAAATAAATTGTAGTTTAGTTGTTTGACTTAAAGAGGGACTTGACAGAGCATCGTCCCCTACTTTTAGTTGCATATAGAAATTACTACAGTTATATAAAAAAGGGTGATTTGTAAATCACCCTTAAAATTTGTACTTTGCGTTTTGTACCTACTTTTTCATCTGGTCAAGAGTTTTGTGGAAGGATGGAAGAAATTCGGTTGCGAAAATCTGAACTTCTTCCAAGTCGCTTTTTTCAATAGACTTTAAAAGTCTTTCTTCGGCTTCACAGAATTCACCGTTTCCTGCTTTTCTTTCCTCAACACATTTGAGATAACCGCTTATTTTATCGGCTGCCTTGACTAATTTCCAAAGCTCCTTATCCTCGTTTTTCTTTTTGAAAAGAGGCTCATAAGATGGGATTAAGTCCTCGGGAAGCATTGAAAGAAGCTGTTTTGAAGCGTTTTTTTCAACCGCTTTATATGCCTCTTTTGTTTCCTTGCTGTAATATTTGACAGGAGTTGGCAAGTCACCTGTGATTATTTCAGGTGTGTCGTGATAAAGACCTAAAAGTGATGCTCTTTCACAGTTGTATTCCTTGCCTAAACGCTGATTGCCGATTGATGCAAGGGCATAGCAAAGCTGTGCCACCTCGGCTGAATGTTCACTCAATGTTTCATATCTTGTATTTCGCATCAACGCCCAACGATTTATGTATTTGGTGCGTGATGTGAAAGCAAAAAAGTCATTTTTACCCATTAAATATCCTCTTCCCTGAAGCTAACTTTCAATTCGTCACGGCTAAGCTTAATTTTTGTGTATTTAACACCTGCTGCATCAAACATTCTTCTCGAAACTCTGTTGCCCACTGTGTCCTTGTATTTGTCAGAGATATATAAAACCTCTTTGATACCACTCTGAATGATTGCCTTTGCACATTCGTTGCAAGGGAAAAGGGCTACATAGATTTTACAACCGTTTAAGTTTCTTCCACCGTTATTAAGAATTGCATTGAGTTCAGCGTGGCAAACATAAGGATACTTTGTGTCGTATTCGTCACCGCTTCTGTCCCAAGGAAATTCATCGTCGTTACAACCGTGTGGAAAACCATTGTAACCTACTGACATAATCTTGTTGTTGTCGTCAACGATACAGGCACCGACCTGTGTGCTTGGGTCTTTACTTCTGTATGAAGAAAGCAAAGCAATACCCATAAAATATTCGTCCCAACTGATGTAATCTTCTCTTTTAGCCATTTTTATTCACCTTTAATCCTTTTCCAATATTCTTTTGCTGCTTGTTCGGTTTTGTTGTCACCGAATTCATAATATTTTTTATTTTTAATAGCATCAGGCAGATACTGTTGCTTAACCCAACGATTCGGATAATCGTGAGGATAGAGGTAATTTTGACCTTTGACAGCAGCATCTTCTCCGTCATAATGCTTATTCTGAAGCTGTCGTGGAATTTTTCCGTAATTACCCTTTCGCACGTCGTCGAGTGCTGCGAAAATTCCGTCATGGCCTGTGTTTGACTTTGGACTTGTTGCAACTAAAACAACTGCATCACCAAGCGGGATTGCAGCTTCGGGCATACCTACCTGCATAGCAATATCGCAAGCAGCCTTTACAATCGGTAAAATCTGCGGATAAGCAAGTCCAACATCCTCACTTGCACAAACGAGAAGTCTGCGGATTGCAGAAACCATATCTCCGGCTTCCAGCAATCTTGCAAGATAGTGAAGTGCTGCGTCAGGGTCACTGCCTCGCATACTCTTCTGATAAGCAGAGAGAATATCGTAATGCTCGTCACCGAATTTGTCGTAACGGAATGTGTTTTTCATTGTAAGGCTACCTGCATTTTTAAGAGTAATCATTCTTTTGTTATCGGTAACACTCGCAGAAAGCACACAAAGTTCTACAAAATTTAAGGATTTTCGCACATCACCACCACAGGCAGTTGCAATATGCTCATAAACATCGTCTTCGATTTCTAATTTTATACCTGTTTCATTTTCAAGAAAATCAAAACCTCGTTTTACTGCAGGAACAATATCTTCAGGAGTAACTGATTTGAATTCAAAAACAGTACAACGGGAAAGCACAGCAGAATAAATGTAAAAATACGGATTCTCCGTTGTGGAAGCGATAAGTGTAATCTGACCACTTTCAATGTATTCAAGCAAGCTTTGTTGTTGCTTCTTATTGAAATACTGAATCTCGTCAAGATATAAAAGAATTCCGTTTGGTGCAGCAAACGTGTCAAGCTCGCTGACGATTGCTTTGATATCGGCTGTACTTGCGTTTGTGCCGTTTATGTGGTGCAGTTTACGATTTGTGTTTTTCGCAATAATTCGTGCAAGAGTAGTCTTGCCTGTACCTGACGGACCGTAAAATATTAAATTTGGTAAATAGCCTGACTCAACAATGTTGCGTAAAGGCATATTTTCACCTAAAAGGTGACGCTGTCCTACCATATCGTCAATGGTCTGCGGACGAAGTCTGTCTGCTAAAGGTGTTGACATATTCTCACTTCACTATATCTAAAATTTCTTCTGCCGTATCAACTATATATTCGGCATTGTATTCTTTAAAATCTTCAAGTGTACCGAAGCCGTAAGTTACTGCAAGACAAGGAATACCAACCTGATGTGCACCATCAATGTCGAATTTTGTATCGCCGACCATAAGAGTATTTTCAAGGCTTGCACCTATGTTCTTCATAGCATTTTCGATAACTGTTGCTTTGCTTTCACTTGTGTTGTCAAACTCTGTACCACCAAGGAAATCGAAGTATTGTTTTATTCCAAGATTTTCACAAATCTGGTCAACAAAGTGTAATGGCTTTGAAGAAGCAGTTGCGAGGATATATCCCTGTTCTTTAAGTGCTTTTAAAGTTTCGGAAATACCATCATAAAGACAACTTTCAAGATATCCGATTTTACGGTATCTTTCACGATATTTGTCCGTCATTTCCCAAGCGTGCTTGTCGTCAAAACCACAGAATACAGTAAAGCTGTGATAAAGTGGCGGACCTATGAACTTTTTAAGCAAATCAGCAGGTGGAGTTCCGTGACCGTAGCTTTCAAAGGCATAAGTAAGGCTTTTGAAAATGCCTTCTGATGAATCGGTCAATGTACCGTCAAAATCAAATAAAATATACTTAAACTTACTCATTGATAATTATTTCATACTCCTTGTGCCAAGTTTCGTTAATTTCAAGAGAATTGTTCCATTCTCTTTCTGTAATATCACCACTAAAATCTGCACCGTCGCATCTGCCGTACCAAGGTTCAATGCAAACAAAAGGTGCATTTTTCTTTGTAGGTGACCAAATGCCGAAAAGTGGTGCATCGAATTTAACTGTAAGATATTTTTTGCCATTATCTGCAAGTGAAACTTCAGTTACATTACTGTTTTCGATAATTAATGCATCATTGTCAAAAATGTGGTCATGAAGAACAAAACTGCTTTCAACATCATATTTTGCAGGAATATAAAGTCCGTCGGAATTGACAAGGCTATATTCAAGGTTTTCACCATTCATTGAAAGGACAGTTTCACCTTTGTTGCAGTAAAATGCAGGATGAGCACCGATTGAAAAATACATTGTTTTGTCGTCTGTGTTCAAAACATCCCAACCAACTGTAATTTTGTTGTTGATAAGCTCAAATGAGCAGATAAGACGGAATTTGAATGGATATTTTGTAAGAGTCTCATTATTGGATTCAAGCACAAAAGAGAGCTTGTTTTCACTTTCTTCAATAAGGGCGAATTCCATATCTCTTGCAAAACCGTGCTGTCCTAATGCATATTCTTTTCCGTTGTATGTAGTTTTACCGTTTTTGTATTTACCTACAACTGGGAAAAGCACAGGACTTTTTCTTCCCCAGAATTGGGGGTCGCCGTGCCAGAGCATATTTTTGTTTTCTTTTTTATTGTAAATTGAAGAAAGTTCAGCACCGTGAGTGTCAACGGAGATTTTTAAAAAATCATTTTCGAGATAATGTAACATAAAATCACCAACTAAATACATTGATTATCGGCGGGGTCAAGACCCCGCCCTACCGGAATTATTATACAATATAATTTCTTTTTCGTCAACTAAAATTTAGAACATTTGTTCGTTAAAAATGTGCAAATTTTGATTAAAAAATTTTTAAAATACCCTTTTATTTTCCGATTAATTGTGTTATACTATTAAAGGCTTTTGAGCGTATTCGTGAAATTGTGGTTTAAAAGTCGATTTTACAGAGTTTTTCACTATATATTGTGTTATTATATTTGCAGTTGTTTTTACAACTTATTTGGTTTTTGGGAGGGAAGAGTCCTTGGAAAAAATCATAATAAACGGCGGTAAAAGATTGACCGGTGAAGTTGAAATTAGTGGTGCAAAAAACGCTGTCGTAGCGATAATTCCGGCGACCATTCTCGCAGAAGATGTTTGCAGAATTGAGAATATTCCCAATATCAGTGACGTTTCTGCAATGATTAAAATATTACGCCATCTTGGTGCTGAAATAAAAATGATAAACAAAAGTACAATCGAGATTGACACATCTCATATCCGTTCTAATGTTGTTGAACACGATTTGTCAAAGCTTATGCGTGCTTCATACTATTTTATCGGTGTGCTTTTAGGTCGTTTTAATCACGCAAAGGTAGCAATGCCCGGTGGTTGTCAGTTTGGTGTCAGACCTATTGACCAGCATATCAAGGGATTTGAGGCTATTGGGGCAACTGTCGCAATGGAAGAAAATGCTATGGTTGATGTTAAGGCTGAAAATCTTCTTGGTGCATCTGTTTACTTTGATGTGGTTTCAGTTGGTGCTACAATTAATCTTATGTTGGCTGCTGTTAAGGCAAAAGGTCTTACAGTTATTGAAAATGCAGCAAAAGAGCCTCATATCGTTGACCTTGCAAACTTCCTCAACTCTATGGGTGCGGATGTTCGCGGTGCAGGTACTGACGTTATTAAAATCCGTGGTGTGGACAAGCTTCACGGTTGCGAATATGCAATAATTCCTGACCAGATTGAGGCAGGAACATATATGGTTGCAGCGGCTGCAACTCAGGGTGATGTAACAATTAAAAATGTTATTCCGAAGCATCTTGAGTCAATTACAGCAAAGCTTATTGAATGTGGTGTTGTGGTTGAGGAGTTTGACGATTCAGTTCGCATTTTCTCTGATTGCAGACCAAATCATTGCAGTGTAAAGACTATGCCTCATCCCGGATTTCCTACTGATATGCAACCTCAGTTTTCTGTTCTTCTTTCAATTGCAAGAGGTAACAGTATGGTTTCTGAAAGTGTTTGGGATAATCGTTTCCGTTACATCGAACAGCTTTTAAGAATGGGTGCAAAGATTACTGTTGACGGTAAATCTGCATTTATTGAGGGTGTTGACGGACTTAAGGGTGCTCCCGTTGTGGCAAATGACCTTCGTGCAGGTGCTGCTATGGTTATTGCAGGTCTTGTGGCAAGCGGTACAACTGAAATTGAAGAAATTCACCATATTCAGCGTGGATATGACAATATAATTGAGAAATTACGTAGCTTGGGTGCGGATATCGAATTGAGAAATAGTCCTGATGACGAAAAAACCGTATTGAGCGTAGGCTAATTAAAAGATTTAAGGACGGTTTAGTTACCGTCCTTTTTTGATATAAATTAATTGTTTAATGTCAAATAAAACTTGTAGGTCATTCTGAGGAACAAAGTGACGAAGAATCTATGTTGGTTGTGATGTTGCTTTTGTGGAGATTCTTCGCTTACGCTCAGAATGACATATGCAGGCTTGGAAGCCTGCCACTACGCGGTCGCTTACGCTCAGAATGACATATACAAACAATAATTAGGAGAAATAAAAATGGCGAAATTTTGTCCCTTGTTTTCATCTTCAACAGGGAATTCAATATATATCGGTGGCGGTGACGACTCAATTCTTATTGATGTGGGTATGAGTGCAAAGCAGACGGAAACTGCACTGTGGAATATCGGTGTTGATGCTGATTGTATCCGTAATATTTTCATTACCCATGAACATTCCGACCATGTTAAAGGTATAAAAGTTTTTACCAAAAAGCATAAATCAAGGCTTATTATGACTCAGGGTACATATGAGGCTCTTGTGAAAACGGATGCACTTGATAATGCAAATGAATGTTCAATAATAACTCCTGACGGTGTTGATATAGGTTGTATGCTTATTAAGTCTTTTTCAACATCCCACGATGCGAAAGAACCTTGCGGATACACAGTTGAGTTATCCAACGGCAGAAAGATTGCAGTTGCAACTGACCTTGGCATTATGACAGATACTGTTTTTGATGCGATAAGCGGTGCTGACCTTGTGATGCTTGAGTCAAATCATGATGTCAATATGCTTCAATGCGGTGGTTATCCGTATATTTTGAAAAGAAGAATTTTAGGTGTAAAAGGGCATCTTTCCAATGAGGATTGTGCAAAAACTCTTGCAAAACTCATTAAAACAGGTACAACAAGATTCTTTTTAGGTCACTTAAGTCGTGAAAACAATATTCCGCAGCTTGCTTATCAAACGAGTGTTTGTGCTTTATCTATGGAAGGTGCACAAGAGGATAATGACTATTTTATCAGGGTGGCAAAACCTGTCTGGGATGAAAAGGCGATGATATTATGATGAATGTTCAGCTTATAGTTCTGGGTAAACTAAAAGAAAAATATATGAAAGACTTTGCCTCGGAATATGAAAAAAGACTTTCTGCATATTGTAAAATGACGGTTGTTGAATTAGAGCCTGTGAAGCTTTCCGACAATCCCTCACAAAGCGAAATTGACAATGCACTTACAAAGGAAACTAAAATGATTAAGGAAAAAATTCCAAAAAGCTCCTATGTGTTTTCAATGTGCATTGAGGGTAAGCAGATGTCAAGCGAGGAGCTCTCACAAAAGCTTGAGGATATTGCTCTTTCGGGAAAGAATAATGTTGTTTTCATAATCGGCAGTTCATTCGGTCTTTCAAATGAAATAAAGCAGATGTCAGATTTTAAATTTTCAATGTCAAAAATGACCTTTCCTCATAAATTGGCAAGAATTATGCTGACAGAACAGATTTACAGAGGCTTTTCCATAAGCCATAACGGTAAATACCATAAATAATTTTAAATTGGGAAATGATTTGTTATTAATTTGTTAAAAATTGTAGGTTATTATTTACACAAAGTAAAATAAAGATGTTATACACAGAGGAGGTTGCTTGTATGCAAAAAGAAAAAATTCTTGTTGTGGATGATGAAAAAAATATATGTGATTTATTGAGAATGTACCTTGAAAAAGAGGGCTATGCAGTTGTTATGGCACACAATGGTGTTGATGCGGTGAATACCTTTGCAGCAGAAAATCCCGACCTTGTGTTGCTGGACATTATGCTTCCTCAGCTTGACGGATGGCAGGTTTGCAGAGAAATCCGAAAGACAAGCGAAAAGCCGATTATTATGCTCACTGCAAAGGATGAGGTTTTTGATAAGGTTTTAGGTCTTGAGCTTGGTGCTGACGACTATGTTACAAAACCTTTTGACACAAAGGAAATTGTGGCTCGTATAAAGGCTGTCCTTCGTCGTACATCTGCAGTAAAGGAAGCAGATATTAAGGAAGTTAAATATGATAAGCTTTCAGTAAATCTTACAAACTATGAAATGAAGGTTAATGGTGTTGTGGTAGATACACCACCAAAAGAACTTGAACTGATTTACTATCTTGCAAGTAATCCTGACAGAGTTTTCACTCGTGACCAGCTTCTTGACGATGTCTGGGGTTTTGATTACTACGGTGACAGCAGAACAGTTGACGTGCATATCAAACGACTTCGTGATAAGCTTAAAGGTGTTTCAGAGGAATGGGAATTGAGAACAATCTGGAGCGTTGGCTATAAATTTGAAACTCATGGCAAAAAGTAATATATTTAAGAAACAGGCACGAAAAATCAGTAGTTTTTTTACTCATCTGCCTCTTTTTGCAAAGTACCTGACAATTATGACAGCACTTATGCTTGTAAGTTATCTTGTGCTGATGTCCGCTTTGACGGTTTTCCTTTCAAATCGTTGGGCAAAGGAAACACAAGACCTTTTGCAGTCAAATGTAAAACAGAGTGCAGAATATAGCGAAAACATTTTGTCAGAATGTAAAAATACAGATGATGTTCAAAATGCTTTGATATTAATGTGCAATAATGTTGGCGTTACTGCAAATGCAGTTGATATTGACATATTTTTCGCAAATCACGATGGTAAGGTAATTATTTGTCGTGAAGATTTTATCTACAATTTTTCACCTAAAAGTGAAGGCTGTCTTGTCCATAGCGGATACAAAATTCCGAAAGACATAATGGATACAGTTGCAAAGGGTGAATATTTCAGCAGAAAGTCAGTTGAAGGACTTTTCACAGAGGATACTTTTTTTGCAGGGTATCCCGTTTATGTACAGGGAACTTTTGTAGGTGCATTTTTTGCAAGCACACCTGTTCAGTCAGGGCTTGCTGAGCACGCCATTAATTTAGGTGGTATGTATCTTTCCTCTGCGATTTTTGCTTCGGCATTGTCCTTCCTTGTAATTTATGCTTTTACTGCAAAGCTTACAAATCCCTTAAGACAGATGTCAAATGCAACAAAGGCTTATGCACAGGGAGATTTCAGCAAGAGAGTCACAGTTCGTGGTGTTGACGAACTTGCAGAACTTTGTCAGTCCTTTAATAAAATGGCGACTGCACTTTCAGTTCTTGAGTCCTCGCGACGAAGCTTTGTTGCAAACGTTTCTCACGAGCTGAAAACACCGATGACTGCAATAGGCGGATTTATTGACGGAATGCTTGACGGCACAATTCCACCTGAAAAGCATCAGGAATATTTGGGTATTGTTTCCGTTGAGGTAAAACGACTTTCACGCCTTGTCACGTCAATGCTCAATCTTTCAAAAATTGAGGCAGGCGAGCTTGAAATAAAGCCAACCAATTTTGATGTGGTTCAGCAGATTATAAACTGTATGCTAACTTTTGAGCAGGAAATCGAAAAGAAGAATATTAACATAAACGGCTTTGAAAATCTTAACCAGACTATCGTTTATGCTGACCGTGATATGATTTATCAGGTTGTATATAACCTTGTGGATAATGCAGTTAAATTCACCAATGAAAATGGCGTGATAACTGTTTTTACAGGTGAGGACAAAAACGGTAAGCTCTTTGTTTCTATTGAAAATACAGGTGAGGGAATTTCATCTGAAGAGATAGGAAGAATTTTTGAAAGATTTTATAAGGTTGACAAATCAAGAAGCTATGACGTAAAGAGTGCCGGTCTTGGACTATATCTTTGCAAGACTATTGTTGAAATGCACGGCGGTACAATCTTTGCAGAAAGCGAAAAAGATAAATTTACAAGATTTACATTCACATTACCAAAGGGTAATGGTAAAAATAACTCTTAACAGTGGGAGATTTTGTATATGGATGAGAATATGAATAAAGATTTTGAACTTAATAATGAAGAAAAAGCAGAGGATATTCCAAAGCAGGAGCCACAGCAAAGCTATACTGCGCCAAAACAGGAGCCTGTAACTCCTCCGACAGGATATTCGACAAATTATAACCCTCAATATACTTATAATAGTTATAACAATCAGCAAAGTCAGTATATGCCTTATGGTAGTTATGGCTACAACCCTAATGTTCAGCAACAACAAAAGAAGAAATCAAAGGGTAAGAAAAAAGGTTGTTTAGTTACAGTTCTTATTCTTTTGGCTGTGTTCGGTATTGCAATTGGTGTTCTCATATCTGCATTTACAGGTGATGATGACACAAAGACAAATGTGCAGAGTGGCGACGACACACAGATGAACATTGTTGAAACTCCAAAAGATAAGATTTCTGCTGAGGATGTCAATTCAGCAGGTGATGTTTATAAGAGAGTCAAGGATAGTTCAGTAGGTATCCTTGTTTACACAAGAAATCAGCAGTCAGTTTATTCTGAAGGCACAGGCGTTGTAATGGGACTCAACGGTGATGAAACTGCAACTTATATCATTACTTGTGCTCACGTTATTGATGCAAATAACCCACAGATTATTGTGCAGACAGCAGACGGTACACAGTATGATGCAGTTGTTGTTGGTGCTGATGCAAAAACTGATATAGGCCTTCTTCGTGTAAATACAACAGAGCTTCAGCCTGCTGAATTTGCTACTTCCGATGAACTTGAAGTTGGCGACACGGTTTATGCTATCGGTAATCCGGGCGGTACACAATTCTTCGGTTCATTTACAAACGGTATGGTATCTGCAATCGGCAGACCTATTGATAGCCCTGTCGGTTATGAGGTTGCCTGTATTCAGCATACTGCAGCTATTAATCCGGGTAACTCAGGTGGTGCGCTTGTAAATGAATACGGTCAGGTAATAGGCATTAACTCATCAAAGATTGCGTCGGAAGATTATGAGGGTATGGGCTTCTCTGTTCCAACCTCAACAGTAAAGGAAATTGTTGATGAGCTTATCAAGAATGGTTACGTTTCAAACAGACCTGTTTTAGGTGTCAACTTTATACCTGCAACACAGAATCAGACATATTCTATCATTGTTAAAGCAAATAAGCTTCCTGCAGGTTCAATCATTATCAGCAGTATTATGAATGGCAGTGATTTGCTTAACACAGAGGTTAAGGAAGGCGATATGATTATCGCGGTTAACGGTAAAGAACTTGACACTTATGACGTATTGCTTGAAGTGATTGAAAACGGTAAGGTTGGCGATGTTCTTACATTGACAATCTGCAGAGTGGATTCTAACTATAACATTTCAACATTTGATGTGAATGTGAAACTCGTTGAGGACTCAATGACATCACAGCAACAAGAAGAAACAACAGACAACGGCTTCTATTTCCCATTTGGCAATTAAATAACTGATTTCTCTGCTTAGGTAAGGAGATAGACAAATGAACAAAATAGATTTTTTAAATGAATTGTACCATTATATAAGGGTTCTGCCTCGTGACGAGAGAAACAAGATAATGAATGATTACCGTGAGCGTTTTCGTGAGGGTGAATTGGCAGGTAAAACGGAGCGTCAGATTTGTATGGAATTAGGCACTCCTTACGAATGTGCAAGACAGTATCTTGGTGATAAGCTATCAATAAATGCAAATGGCGAAAAGTCCAAGAAAGAGAATAACAAGGCTTTCTGGACTGCGGCATTCTTCTGGAATGTGATACAGGCATTTTTCTCAATTCCGATAACTCTCGGACTTTTCACAGCTGCTGCAGTAATGATTATTGCATATTGCTTTATTGTACCTTTAATCGGCTCGGTGGCATTCCTTGTATTCGCAATCGCATCAACAAGTACAGTTCTTTGCCTTGGAGTAATTACGCTTCTCTGGACAATATTTGAAATCAAGGAATGTATTGTAAGAATGAACAAGGGGGAATGAGTATGAAAAAGGCATTAATAACTTTCGTGATTCTTTTCTGCATTTCCCTCTTTACAACCATTGTCAGCTTTTTTGTATGTGGCGGTGAACTGATTAAAACAGGCATTGAATACGGAGTTGAGCAGTACAGGGAATACAGAGCAGAAGAAAACGGGAATAATATTAACCAAATCATCAAAACAACATAATATTGAAAAGTGAAATATAATGTGGTAAAATAAAGAAAATCAATGGAGGGGATTTTTAATGTTTAAAGAGAAGAAATTATATAAGAGTAGTGATAAGAAAATCAGCGGTGTTTGTGCAGGCGTTGCAGAGTTTTTCGGCATTGACCCGACAATAGTTAGAGTTGTCTATGCATTAATTGCAGTTTTCACAGCAGCAATTCCTTGCATTATCGTTTATGCAATCCTCGCATTTGTAATTCCGCAGAGTCCGTTCCCGGAATATCAGTACAACGAATATGACCAGAACAGAACTGACGGAAATAACGAATAATTATGGGCGAAATATTAGAATTTAAGGATATAAATGAACTAAAAAAACTTATGAATAATCTTATCGAGGAATATGAGGACTTGGAAGACCAGCTTTATGACCTTGAGGATTTTCAGCCTGATGAAGACGATAAAAAGGAATTTGCACTTTGGGAAGAGGAATATAAATTTCTTGAGCAGAAGCTTGATGAGCTTGATAGTAAAATCGTTGAAATTGAAGAAAAAATCGAAAATTTACAGTAACGAAACGGCAGGGATAAAAACCCTGCTGTTGTTGTTTTAATATACAAATTATAATTTGTAGGGGAGATTTATTTGTAGGGGACGATGCCCACATCGTCCCGTTTGAGTTTAACTGTAACTTATTGCGGGCGGATGTGGGCATCCGCCCCTACGAAATGTGTTTGACAAACTCCAATTTATATAATAAATTACCTTTTTATTGAAATATATTTTTCATACTGTTATAATGTTTTCAAAGGGGATGAAAACATGTCACAGGAATTACCAAGAACATATAAAAGCTTTACAGAATGGGAAGAAAAGTCAAAACAGATTGAATATACAGAGGAAACACCGCTTTTAGACAAGGACGGAACACTTCTTGCAAAAGGTTGGGCAAGACGAAATGTTTTCACTTACGACAGAAATCTTTCCTCACCAAATTGGCGTAAAAAAGAGTGGGATTTTTATATTATCCGTAACAAAAACTACATCGTGGAGTTGAGCTTTGCAAATATTTCAATCGGCGGATATGTTTGTGCAAAGCTTGTTGACCTTATAAATCAAAAGGTTATTGCAGAGGCAAATTATATGTATGTGGGTAAGGAGAGCAAATATATTCTTCCTGCAAAGGGTGATGTGCCTAACTATTTCAGAGCAAATGTAAGAGAAGCACAGGTTGAGTTTGATACTCACGAAACATATAAAAAGCTTTGGTTTAAAGCACCTTGCAACGGCAAAACAGTTGAATGTAATTTCCATCTTGATATCCTGCCAAATCACGAAAATATCACAACGGTAATTCCGTTCAAGGACCATCCGACACGATATTTTATGACCACAAAGCAGAATTGTATGCCCACAAGCGGTACATACAGATTCGGTAATGATGTCTATGAGTTTTCAAAAGAAGACACATTCTGCTATATGGATTGGGGACGAGTAAACACTCCGTATAATCTTGTGTGGTATTGGGGAAACGGTTCACAGTATGTGTATGATGAAAACGGTGAAAAGCACATTTTTGGCTTTGAAATCACATGGGCAATCGGTGACGAGAGTTATGCGACGGAAACTTGCCTTTTCTGGGACGGAAAAGCTCATAAAATCGGTGCAGTTGATGTTGAAACATTCCCAAAAGGCAGATATATGGAGGAATGGAAGATTATTTCCGAGGACGGAAGATTCAATATGACCATGACACCTTATTTTGACTACGAGTCACAGTTTGATGTGGGTGTTGCAGGAACACATTGTCATCAGGTGAACGGCGTGTGGAACGGTACTGTAATTCTTGATGACGGTAGAGAAATCGAGATTAAAGACCTTTACGCGTTCTGCGAATATGTGGAGAACCGTTGGTAAGTGGTAAACTATAATTTGTCGGGGAAAAAGCGCCCCTTGTCAAAGGGGAGAGGGCCACGAAGTGGCGAGGGGATTCCTGTTGCTTCGTAATGAATCCCTCCACCGCTAACGCGGTCCCCCTCCCTTTAACAAGGGAGGCAGTTCTGTTCGATAAACTCCAAATTGTTTGATGTTCATTAATATTGTCACTCTATACAAAAATTTTCCTTCTTTTTAGTACATTTTTACCTTTATCTTTTGAAAAAAATAATGTATAATACATTCGTATATTTTTGTTTAAAATATATAGGAGGTAAACACAAATGAGTAAAGAACAACTTTTCTGTGAGAAAAACGGTAAACTCCACACATGGCATACTATACTTACCGGTTTTGCTTTTCTCACATCATCAATCGCATGGGCTATCTATGACCCATACATCACAAAAATTCTTAACAGATTGCTTTCAGAATCTGCTTGGATTTCATCACTCAGCCAGAAGCTTAATGAAGCATTCCCTATTCTTGCAAAGTTTGCAGAAACACAGGGTCAGGATGTTAATGTAGCAGGTGGCGGAATTACACTTGTTCCGCTCTTTATCGGTGTTATTATGACATTCGATAATATTTTCGGTGTTATTTTCCAGCCGACATTCGGTAAACTTTCAGACCGTTGCCGTTCAAGGCTCGGTAAACGTCGTCCTTTCATTGTTTACGGTGCACCTGTTTCAGCAATTCTCTTTGCTATTATTCCTTGGGTTGCATTGAAGTCAACACTTCCTGTAACAATGTTATTCATTATCCTTTTCGTTTTCTCAATGTCACTCTGGCGTGCTCCTGCAGTTGCCTTGATGCCTGCTCTTACTCCTCCTGAACTCCGTTCAGAAGGTAACGCTATCATCAACCTTATGGGTGGTGTAGGTTCAGTTGTAGGTATGGTTGCAGGTGCTCTTGTAAGCGCTATTTACCTTGCAGTAACAGGTGTTAAGGTTACTGCTGAAAACGAACAGCAGACAAGCTTCCCTTATGTATTCTTGCTTGGTGCAATCGTTATGATTATCGGTATGCTTGTTGTTCGTCTTTTCGTTAAAGAGCCTTCAAGTCTTCAGGATGTTGCAGCAAAGAATCAGTATGCTGACGAAAAAGCTGCAAAGAAAGCTGAAAAAGCAGCAAGAAAAGCTGACAAGCTTTCAAAGGGTGAAAGAAAGAGCCTTATCTTTATGCTTGGCGGTTTGTTCTTCCTCTTCTGCGGTACAAATGCTATTACAACATTCTTCGCACTCTTTGCTGAAGAAGTTCTCGGTAAGAGCACAGGTGAAGCAACAATTATGACAACAATCTTTGCTGTTTGTTCTGCTGCAGCTGCAATTCCTGCAGGTAAAATGGGTAAGAAACTCGGTCGTAAAAAGACAATTCTTATCGGTCTTGTAGTATTTATGGCTGTATTCCTTCTCTATGTTGTAACACGTAGTATGGCTATTATCTGGCTTGCACTTATCCTTGGTGGTTTTGCAAATATGCTTATCACAGTTAATACATTACCACTCGTTCTTGACATCGGTGGTATCGACAAGGTTGGTACATTCACAGGTTACTACTACACAGCAACATTCTCAGCACAGATTGCATCTCCAATCATTTACGGTATTGTTCGTATGCTTTCAGGAACATATCTTTCACTCTTCGTTTATAGCCCGATGATGTTTATCCTCAGTATCCTCTGCATTCTCTTCGTTAAACACGGTGAAGCAGTTCCACAGGCTATTGTTGATAAGATTCAGGAAGAAAATAACGACTAATTTCTGAATAATATAAAAAATTACCCACCGAGGAAACGCTCTTCGGTGGGATTTTTGTTGCCTTCCCCTTGAGGGGAAGGGGGACCGCTTGCGGTGGATGAGGTGGAGAATTATATAACGGATACTTCGTATCCTACACCTCATCAGTCACTTCGTGACAGCTTTTCCTCAAGGAGAAGCCAATATAGTAGCTTTTATGAACCTACTATGTCGTGAAATACAAAGTAGCTTTTGAGTATAATCGCCTGACAGGATTTATCGTATTCCGTTTCGTAGCAGACAGATTTTATAATATCATAGCCTGTTTCATAAAGAAGAAATGTGGCAAGTCTGTCGAAAATCTTGTGGGCAGCACTGCCACCCATTGAATACGGCATATAAATATCAACGCTGATATTTGTGTCAACCTCTCTGTCAGTTGTTGTAATGATTTTACCTGAATCAAGTGATGTTGTAAGCCTTGGACCAATTGTGCATCCTTTTGTTGAAAATGCAACGATTGGCTCACTTACGGGAATAGGCTTAATGTCGTTTTCATAAGCCGTCACGAATTTTAAATCGGCAAATCTGTCCTCAGCAGAAACTGTGAGCAAAACGCCGTCAACTGTTGAACCGTTATTTGTCATAAATCACCCTCCGTTGTTTTTCTGATAACTGCCCAGATGTAAACAATAGTATCTTTTACCATTATTTTTTCTGCACGGTCAATCATATACTTGTTGTTATCTCTGTCGTGGATTCTGTAAGTTCTGTCAAGCTTTGTAAGGTCGTGTCCTGCAGGACCGATATAGAGGTAAACATCATTTTTATTAACACCAATCGGTGTGTATTCACCCTCCAAATAAAGCTTTGTCTTGTATCTTAAAGGTTGGATAAAAGCCTTGAACAGAGGGCTGTTCCACCCATCAGCACCTGAAATGTAAACAGAACCACCGTATTTATTCAGTATTTTTGTAACATTCATGTTTCAACCGCCTTAAATACAAAATCCACATCAGTAAGATAATCTGTTGCCTGAAGTAATGCTTCATCTATGAATTTTACTGCACTTTCAAAGGACGAAGATGCACTTCTGCTTATGGTGATGTCACCTGCTTTGAAAGAAGTAAAGTCTTCTGATGAACTGCATTGTAAAAGGCTGTAATTATAAAGTGCAAGTCCTGCACAAGCATTGATTACTGCAGGTTCATTCTCGAATTTTACATCTTTAAGCCTTTTTGAAAGATTAGCACAGGCTGAAAGGCAAAAGGGCATAGCCTTTTTCACTTCATCCTCTGTCAGTACGCCTGTATCCTCAAGAAGTTTTGAAACTGACCAGACATTTATCATACTGTATCACCTTAATTAAACATTCATAACCTTTGATGAGTCAGCAAAGATTTTTGCAAAGCCTGAAATCTGTGTAATTGCTGCTCGTTCAAGCTGACGGTCAATAAGACGGTCAAAGTCTGTCATAACACCGCCTGCAGTAACCATTTCAAGAGCATAGTTTTTGTCAAGTGCCACGAGAGTAGAGTCAATGTCAGTTGACTTGATGAGCTTTGCACCGAGAGGTGTAATCATTGAACCGTTACCGTGGAAATTAAGACCTGCAGGAGCATCACGGAATTCAGGCATTGTGAGAAGTTTTGCTGTTACATCAGGAGATGCAATAAGTGTGTTCATTTCGTATGGTGAAAAGCTGTTCCAGAGTGTGATTAAATCTTCATAAGAGATTGTGCCGGCACTTGCAGGTGAGATTTCGCCTGCTGGATTGTTGTTACCGTCACCGTTGATAAGCACATCAACTGCATCTTTAAACTGTGAACGGGCAATGTATGCACCAATCTGACGAAGTGTAACTGTGAAAAGGTCAAGACGCTGAAAACGGATTGCTTCATAAGATGCAACAAGCATTCTGCCACGCTTTTTAAGTGTTACGAGATTTTCCTGAGTATGAACTACTGTTTCAGGAATCTGTGCACCTTCACTGACTTCTTTAAGCTCCTTTTCGTCAGCAGTTGGAATTGATGTGATTGTTCTGTAATCAAGACCGTCAATGTTTGTTTTTGTTGCAATAATTGAGTCGAGATTTTTGCCTTCCTCAATACCCTGACGAACTGCTCGTGACACATATTCAGGGAAAAGAACAGCTGAATCAGTTGTTGCGAAGAATTTGTCAACTGTTGAACTGCCTGCACCTTTAAGCTTGATGTCAAAACGCTTTAACTGTCTTTCAAATGCGTCAAGGCCCTCAAGAGAAGTACCCTTGTAATTCTCGCTTGGGTCAATTCTTTCAAGTTCTGAAAGAAAACCTTTTGTTGTGTTGTAAAGTCCTTTGTCGAGTTTAATTGTTTCAAAATTAGCCATTATAAGTTTCCTCCTTAAAATTTGAACTCATTATTTGAGTTGTTGTCTGTTTTTTCTTCCACAAAAAGCTGACTTACAGGCGGAAGAATAGATTTTGCCTGTTTTTCAAGTGAAGTGCAGAGCGCTTCAAGTGTATCTGATGAAAGATTTTTAAGAATATCGTCAACACATTCACCCTCGAGTGTTGGTAATGCAAGAGCAAAATTCTTCTTTGCACTTGTTATTAAGCTTTCACGGTATTTTTCACCGTCAAGACTTTTTTCTTTAAGTGAATCCATATAATCGGAAAGCTTTTTAACCTCTTTTTCATTAAGAGTAAGACTCTTTTCTTCCTTAATGGATTTTAAAATGTTTTCCATTGATTTCTCCTTTTTAAATGATTTGGTGACACCTGCCAGTCTTTGAGCAGGAACGGCAACAAATGACCACTCATAAGCATCCTTGATGTCTGAAAGTGTCTTGTGACAGGTTTCACCGTTGTATTTTCTGCCTGCAATATGATTACAATGAGATTCTCCACATACAGAGCAGATTCGTGACTCTGAGGCACAGCTTATGCTGACCTCTTTTTTTATGCCACTTTCAATGTCCTTGATAAGTGACTCGTTCTTTTCACTTCTTACTGTATAGCACCATGCCTTGAGATAAATATAAGGCAAACCATCAACAGTTTTTCTGTTGTTATCGGTAATAAGATTTGTTTTGTATGTACGACAACTCTGGTCCTCACTTTTCATACTGTGGTTGAGAATTCCCGTTTTGCCAACAAAAAGACCTTCAAGTGCTTTGAGGGACTCCTCATTGAATCGTTCAAAATCTCTGTCAATGTCATTGTCGCAGAGAATAACGCTGAAACAGAAAACCTCGTCTTTACTCAATTGCTTAAGAGAATAGGTGTTGATGAGTGTCATATCCTCATCAGTTGGCACACCAATATGATTTTCAGTAGTGTAATTCTTGTTAATTATTGTTATCACCTCCTGAAAGTGATTTTGCTTGTGCTTTGTAAAGCTCGGCTTTTGCCTGCTCAACGGAATCCTGAAGTGTAATATCGTCCCAGATAACTTCAACACCTGAACTGTTACCGCAAAGTCGCAAATAAAGATTGCAGATTTTCTCAATAACAGGCGTTAAAATTCGTCTGTATGCACAAAGCTCTGTTGTAAGTGCATCTGCTTGCTGTGCTGACATTCTCTCAGTTGTACTCCAACTGATGCCAAGCATAAATGGCGGAATAGAAAGCTTTGCAACAATCTGTTCAAGCAGTTGCTTAACGGGAATTTCGCTATCAAGAATCTGATTGTCTGCACCGATTACCTTAATCTGCACATCACCAACAGCTACAAAATCCTTAACTGAACTACCATTCATAGCATTTGCCCATTCAGTTGCAATCTGCGTTGCTCTTTCCTTTGCATAAGCACGGTCAAGCATATCTGAACCCGGATTATAGGTGACAGCATAACGGATATTACCTGCTCGTTCAAAGTTTTGTCCGATTGAGTTGTAAATCTTTAGAAGAATTGAAGAAACGAACGGCAGACCTTTTAAAATGGAAGTTCCCGTAATGCTGCCTGCTTCAGGATTAAGTGCAGAAAACATAACCAAATCCTGATATTTTACAGGTGTGCCTGACATACTGTCGGGACGACAAACAAGAAATTCATTGAATTTGTCAGGGTTTCGTTTAAGTGAAATGTTACAAATCGGAACATTATACAGAGAATGAATTTCATTCCCGTTTGTGATAATTTCACCTGCAGATGTGCCGAATGTGAGCAGCTGTTCAAAGTAGATGTCAATGAACTGCTGAAGCCCTTGTGATGTACCGTTCACGCTGACATTTCTTAAAAAACAGTCAAGGTCTGTCTGATTTTTACCGTTGAGTGATTTTACCTGAAAACCACCTGTAAGTCGTACAAGCTTGTAAATTGCCGTGTCGATAATCGGTACAGCCTCACGAAGCATACGGTAAAGCTCAGGACTTGACACTTGTGACGGATAAAAGTCACAAAGGCTTTCAAGGGAATTTGTAAAAGATGTCTGCGGAGCTGTTGTACAAACCTTTCTCTTGCCGAATTTGTCGAGAATTGACAAATAAAAACCTCCTTTCTGAAGTTTTTAATTTAGTTTCTTTCTACGGATAATGCGAAAAATGAATTATCCGTGTTTTCAAGAGCAGTTGCCACGAAATATCGAATATCGTCCATTGCGTGGTCATACTCTTTTTTCGGAGTGTCATTGACACTGTTGCAGTCCCACCGATACATTGAAAACTCACGGATTGTATCAGTACATGAACTGCCGATAATGATTTTGCCTTGTTTAAGTTTTTCCGAAACCTTACGGATGCCGTCTGATACCTGATTTTTTGCAGGGACAACACGGAGTTTTCCTTCACGACGGATGCATTCCATAAAGGATGCTGCAGACGGGTCAACTATCACCGCTTCAACTCTTTTGTTACCTGCAAGATTTACCAATTCGTCATAGTATTCCTTGTCAGTCATCTGAAAGCCTTTTGCTTTTGAATCGTGATAGAATTCCTTTAATCTGTACCATATTCCGTTGCTAAGTCCCCAAAGTCCAAAGGATGCAGGGTTTACCGTGCCGTAGTCACAGGAGATGTAATACTGACTGCAATTTTCAGGTAAATCTCCGGTCGTATGCTCCTTTTCGTTGAAGAAAGGATATACAAGACCTTGAACGGCAACCCATTTACCAAGGACAAATCTCTCGTAAAACGCGCCTGAATAAAGTGACTCATAACGCTTTCTTATGCTTTTGGAAAGCGATGGATTATCATTCATAAGGAAATGAAGATAAAGGCAGTTTTTCTCTTTCGCTTTCTTAATCCATTCGTTGTAAAACCAATGTCGTGGATTCTCAGGGTTGCAGTTAAACCAGAATTTTGAATCGGCAACGGAGCATCTTGCAAGTGCTTGTTCAACAAATGAACGAGGCATAAGTGCAACCTCGTCAAGAAGCACACCTGAAAGAGTCATACCTTGAATGAGTGATGCTGATGATTCATCACGACCGCCGAAAAGGTAAAATCTGTTTCTTCGTTTGCCTTTCTGAATGATAATGACATTTGCTGATTTTAATTCCTTGACCGTAAAGCCCATTTGTGAAAGGACAGGGAGTAATGGTGTAATAACATTTCTCCTTAATGATGTAATTGTCTTACCACAGATTGCAAAGGAGGAATCGGAAAAACGGTAGAAGCTCCAAAGAATAAATGAAATTGACATACAAAGTGTTTTACCGCTTCTGACAGCACCGTCACAGATGATTGCGTCGCAGTTTTTATGCGGACTTTGACTGCACCACCAATTAAGGACTGTCAGCTGCTTTTGAGAAAACTCACGGAATCTAATGTCAGCCATTATTTTCACTCTCCGTTTGTTTTACAGCACTCCGTTCAATGGCTTCATAAAAGGACAGTGCACCGTTATCTCTGTCGTCACAGGATAGTTCACCGAGTCTTTCAAGTGCCTTGAGTCTGTCAAAAAATTTGATTTCCATACCTTTGCCGTTTGTGATTTTGATTTCTGACACGTTAAACAGGTCGAGAGAGTCAATGTCGGGGGAACAGTTATCATTCACGGAAAGGATAAGACGGATTGCATCACTTACAGAGCCGAAAGCAAGGCGCTGGAGTCCCGCTGAAACTAGATTGCTTGTTGCAGAACATTCTTTTTCAAGCTCAGTAATTTTCTCCTTAATCTCCTTTCTTGACAGCATATTTACACCTCTGTATTCGGGAAGAAGTGTAAAGCCTGAACGGATTGCTGCTTCCTTTGGATTTCGCAACCGTACGAAATGACGACAGAAATCCAATTCTTTTTTTGTCAGTTTCTTTTTACTCATTTTGTAGCCTCCTTTGAAAATTTGTGGTAGTCCTTTTATCGTAGGGGCGGATGAGTCTCACCTGCCGGTTCGGTCGGTGCTTCTGTTGCACAGAGGTGTCCACTGGACACCCGCACCCCACATCCGCCCGATTAGAAACACTGAAAATTACTACGGGACGGTGTGGGCACCGTCCCCTACAAGGGAACCACCAAATTGGAAGTTTTTTCAAATATCGTGAAAAAATACCCTCCATATATAGCCCCGAAAAGCAAAATCGTCCCGGGAAAAGCGGGACGAAATTAAAAAAAGCCCGATTTGTTTACAAAAAGTTCACAATTAGAGCCGTTTTCAGGGTTGAATATGTGATTTTTTCGGTGTATAATTCAAAATAGTTAATCGGTTAATTATTAATCGGTTAATTATTTTTGAAAGAGGTATTTGGAATGATAGAAAAGATAAAAAATATTAATGATGCTTTTCATAGTTATCATTGCAATCACAGGAATATAATTGATGCAAGATTTCGTGAAAAAGGTCTTTATTTCGGTCAACCGCCAATTCTTAAATATTTAAGTGAGAACAAAAATGCAACACAGAAAGAGATTGCAGATTTTCTTCATGTTTCAGCACCGTCTGTTGCAACTTCCCTTAAGCGAATGGAAGAAGCAGGACTTGTTGTTCGTGTTGAAAATAAGAAGGATGCAAGACGAAACAGCATAAAACTAACCCCAAAAGGTAAAGAGCTTGTGAAATATGCTGACAACTTGTTTTTGCGGATGGATGATGTTGCCTATAAAGGCTTCACAGAAGATGAACTGGAAACGCTTGTTTTGTTTTTACAACGTATGAATGATAATTTAACAGCTTTTGCAAAGGAGAAAGACAATGTTTAAACTATTAAGATACGCAAAAAAATACATAGTTCCTGCCGTTCTTTCACCGATTCTTATGATTGGTGAGGTTGTGCTTGAACTTATGATTCCGCTTGTTATGGCGGATATTGTGAATATTGTTCAGGCAGGTAATACACTTACAGAGGACAGTATGAACCAGATTCTCCGTCTTGGACTTCGTATGCTCATTTATGCTTTCTGTTCGCTATTCTGCGGTGCAATGGCTGCTCGTGTGGCATCTGTTGCGGGTATGGGCTTCGGCTCTGAAATCCGTAGGGAGTTAATGAATAAAATTCAGACATTTTCATTCTCAAATATTGATAAATTTTCAACTGCATCACTTATTACCCGTATCACAACGGATGTGAACTCTGTGCAGAATACTTTTTTGATGATGATAAGAATGCTTTTCCGTGCACCTATTATGTTTGTTGTGGCCCTTGTAATCACAGTTACAATGAGTCCTGATATCTCAAAGGCATTTCTCGTGTCACTTCCGCTTATTGCACTTATTCTTATAATCTTTGCTCCCATTGCTCTTAAAAGATTTAAGAAGATGCTTGAAATGTTTGACGGCTTCAACGGTTCAATTCAGGAAAACCTTACTAATATCCGAGTTGTAAAAGCATTTGTCCGTTCAAATCACGAAAAGAAAAAGTTCAAAAAAGCAAATGACGATTTGATGAACGCAGCACTCTTTGCTGAAAAGCTTATGATTCTCGGACAGCCTACATTTATGTTTATTATGTACGGAACAATCCTTGCAATCCTTTATATTGCTGCAAAGGTAATTTCTGCAGAAACTCTTAATATCGGTGATTTCTCTGCAATTTTCACTTATATTATGCAGATTCTTATGAACTTTCTTATGGTTGTTATGCTTATTGCACAGTTCTTTATGTCACAGGCAAGTGCAAAGCGTATTCTCGAGGTTATTGACGAAGTTCCCGACATCCGTGATGATGATGCAACCGTTACAGAAGTGAAAGACGGTTCAGTTGAGTTTAAAAATGTTTCATTCCGTTACAGCGGTGCGGCACTTCCAACCATTAATAATGCAAGCTTCAAAATTGAAAGTGGCGAAATGGTAGGTGTTATCGGTGCAACAGGTAGTGCAAAATCAAGCCTTGTGCAGTTGATTCCTCGACTTTATGATGTAACCGACGGTGAAATCCTCGTTGGTGGAGTGAATGTTAAGGATTATAAAATCCATTCGCTTCGTGAAGAGGTTAGTATGGTGCTTCAGAAGAATGTTCTTTTCTCAGGTACAATCTCGGATAATCTTCGTTGGGGTAATAAAAATGCAACTGATGAAGAATTGGTTTCTGCTTGCAAAATTGCCGATGCACATAATTTTATTTCATCATTCCCTGACGGATATAACACAGATTTGAGTCAGGGCGGTGTTAATGTATCAGGCGGTCAGAAGCAAAGACTTTGTATTGCCCGTGCAATCCTCAAAAAGCCTAAAATCCTTATTCTTGACGACTCAACAAGTGCTGTTGATACTTTTACAGATTCAAAAATTCGTTCAGGACTTCGTGATTGTATTCCTGATACAACAAAGATTATTATTGCACAGCGTATTTCATCAGTAGCTGATTGCGACAAGATTATCATTCTTGAAGAAGGCAGTATTAACGATATCGGTACTCACGACGAATTGCTTTCAAGAAATGATATTTACAAGGATATTTATGAATCACAGCAAAAGGGCAGTGACGATTTTGATATAGCAGGAGGTGGAGAATAATGGCAGGACCAATGAGAGGACCCGGCGGCAAAAGAGGTATGCAGGGGCCTGTTAAAAAACCTAAAAATACAAAAGGTACAATCCGCAGACTTTTAGGCTATATTTTAGAACAAAAAGGCTTGTTTTTCGGAATGCTCTTTTTTGCAGCAATCAGTTCAATTGCATCTGTTTCAGGCTCATTATTCATTCAGCCTATTATTGACGATTATCTCACTCCGCTTATCGGGCAAAAATTTGAAGGTGAGCTTGTAACTGACCTTCTTAAAATGATGGGCGTTATGGCCTGTGTATTCTTTGGCGGAGCGTTGGCGTCTTACGGTCAGTCAAAATGCTCCGTATGGCTCACACAGAAAACACTAAATAAACTGAGAAAAGATTTGTTTGATTCTCTTGCGGATTTGCCGATTAGTTTCTTTGACTCACGACCAAACGGTGAAATTATGAGTAGATTTACGAATGATGTTGAGTCACTTCGTATGTTCATAAGCCAGGGACTCACACAGTTTATTTCATCAGGTGTTATGATTGTGGGTTCATTCTGCATAATGCTGTATTTCAGTTGGCAGATGACTCTTATTGTTGTTGCTATGGTTTTTGTAATGGTGTTTATTACAAAAACTCTCGGTAAGAAAAGCGCATTTTTCTTCAAGAAACAGCAGGAGCAGTTAGGCTCTGTTAACGGTTATATTGAAGAAATTATTGAGGGACAAAAGGTTGTTCAGGTGTTTAATCACGAGGAAGAGGTTGTTACTCATTTCGGAGAGATTAACGAAAATCTTCGTCAAGCTGCTACAAGTGCAAATACCTTTGCAAGTATGTTAGGTCCTATTATGAATAACCTTTCTCATATCACTTATGCTCTTACAGCGGCTATGGGCGGACTTCTTGCAGTAAAAGGTGTAATGTCCCCGGGTGAAATTGTTGCATTTTTACAGTACATCAGAAGCTTTACTCAACCGATTTCAAATATTACACAGCAGTTTAACAACGCACTTATGGCTCTTGCAGGTGCTGAAAGAATTTTCGAGATTATCGACCAGAAGCCTGAAATTGACGAGGGTTATGTAATGCTTGTGAATGCAACAGTTGATGAAAAAGGCGAAATTCACGAAACTGAAAAGCACACAGGTATCTGGGCTTGGAAACACACTCACGGTGACGGAACTGTTACTTATACCCGTCTTGCAGGTGACATTGTTTTTGAAGATGTTACATTCGGATACACAGACGAAAAAACTGTTCTTCACGATGTGTCACTCTATGCAAAGCCGGGACAGAAAATCGCTTTCGTCGGCTCAACAGGTGCAGGTAAGACGACAATTACAAACCTTATTAACCGTTTTTATGAAATTCAAGACGGTAAAATCCGTTATGACGGAATAAATATTCAGAAAATCAAAAAAGACGATTTGCGTCGTTCACTCGGTATCGTTCTTCAGGATACACACCTTTTCACAGGCACTATCGAAGAAAATATCCGTTACGGCAACCTTACAGCAACTCATGAACAGATTGTTGAGGCTGCAAAGCTTGCAAATGCTCACTCATTCATAACACATCTTCCTGACGGATATGATACAATGCTTACGGGTGACGGTTCAAACCTCAGCCAAGGTCAGCGACAGCTCATTGCAATTGCCCGTGCTGCAGTTGCAGACCCACCTGTTCTTATTCTTGACGAAGCAACAAGCTCAATTGATACAAGAACAGAAAAACTCATTGAGCAGGGTATGGATAAGCTTATGAGTGGCAGAACAGTTTTCGTTATTGCTCACCGACTTTCAACTGTACGAAATGCAAATGCCATTATGGTGCTTGAAAACGGAAGAATCATTGAACGTGGCGACCACGACGATTTGATAGAACAAAAAGGTAAGTATTATCAGTTATACACAGGAAACTTTGAGGAAAATTGATTCTTTTTCCGTTATGCTTCCTCGCCTTCAACTCGCGGTATTCCTGATACAGCTTCGTTTCGGCGAGATTGCCTAACGAAAAAATAATTCAATTTTTGTTTTGGTTTTTTCCGTTATGCAAATTATAATTTGTAGAGATGTTCACAATGTAGGGGTCGCTGCCCACAGCGACCCGTTGTAGTTTAATGGCAGGCTTTGGAACGGGCGGATGTGGGCATCCGCCCCTACGAATTGTGCTCGACAAACTCCAATTTAAATATTAAATAATAATTTATGGCTTCTCTTACGATACAAGGAGAAGCCTTTTTTGTTCTTTTCCTTTTTGTTTTTAATATCTTTTGTCAAATTTTGTAACAAACTGCACAAATGGGTGTAATGAAATTTGTTAACAAATTGAACATTTTGTGCAAAAATCACTTGAAATCAGTTTTTCATAGTGGTAGAATATATGTGTATAATTATAACTGTGAGGTGAAGAAAGTGACGGAAGCTCAAAATAATAATTATGAATCTCAGGTGCCTGTGTATCTTTTCCATCAGGGGAACAATGCCCGTGCTTATGAGTATATGGGTGCTCACCGTGTGGATGATGAAACAGTAGTTTTCAGAACCTGGGCACCAAATGCTGTGGCTGTAAGTGTCAGCGGTGATTTTAACGGTTGGAATGATGAGGCTGATAAGGCAGAAAAAATAACAGCAGGCGGTATCTGGGAAGTTTATGTGAAAAATGTAAAAGTTTATGATTCATATAAATTCTGCATCACTACTCAGGACGGCAGAAAACTTATGAAAAGCGACCCTTATGGTTACCACATGGAAACTCGTCCCGACAATGCCACAAAATATTATGAGTTAGGCTCATATAAGTGGACAGATGCTAAATGGGAAAAGGCAAAGCGTGAAAAGGCACAGTACGACAAGCCTGTAAACATTTACGAGGTGCATTTCGGTTCTTGGAAGCAGTATGACGACGGAAACTTTTATTCATATCGTAAAATGGCTGAAGAACTGATTCCTTACGTTAAGGAAATGGGATATACTCATATTGAGTTTATGCCACTTACTGAATATCCCTTTGACGGCTCCTGGGGTTATCAGGTTACAGGATATTTTGCAGCAACATCCCGTTACGGCACGCCTGATGATTTGATGTATCTTGTGGATATGTGTCATAAAAACGGAATCGGTGTAATTCTTGACTGGGTGCCTGCTCATTTCCCTAAGGATGCTAATGGTCTTTATGAATTTGACGGAACACCTTGCTATGAATATGCAGATATAAGAAAAGGTGAACACCTTGAATGGGGAACAAAGGTCTTTGATTTCGGCAGAAATGAAGTTCAGTCATTCCTTATTTCAAGTGCTATGTTCTGGCTTGACAAATATCATATTGACGGACTTCGTGTTGACGCTGTTGCATCTATGCTCTACCTTGACTATGGTCGTGATGACGGTCATTGGATTGCAAACAAAGACGGTGGCAACGAAAATCTTGAAACAATCGATTTTCTTAATAAACTGAGTATGAATGTTTTCCGTGACTATCACGGAAGTCTGCTCATAGCAGAGGAAAGTACAGCGTGGCCAATGGTTACAAAGCCTGTTTATATGGGTGGTCTTGGTTTTAACTATAAGTGGAATATGGGTTGGATGAACGACATTCTCCGTTATTTCTCTATGGACCCGCTTTACAGAAAAGGTAATCACGGTTGTATCACATTCTCATTCTTCTACGCATTTTCAGAGAATTTTATCCTGCCAATCTCTCACGATGAGGTTGTTCACGGAAAATGCTCATTGATTAATAAAATGCCGGGCACTTATGAAGAAAAGTTTGCAGGTGTTCGTGCATTTATGGGCTATATGATGGCTCATCCCGGTAAAAAGCTTATGTTTATGGGTTCTGAATTCGGTCAGTTTATCGAATGGAATTATAAACAGGGACTTGATTGGCTTCTTTTAGATTATGATGCACATAAGCAGCTGCAGACATATTTCAAAGAACTTAATCATTTCTATAAGGACAACGCACCACTCTGGCAGGTTGACCATTCATGGGAAGGCTTTTCGTGGATTTCAGCGGATGATAACGACAATTCAGTAATTTCATTCCGCAGAATTGATGAAAAAGGCAAAGAAATTATTGCGGTTTGCAACTTTACACCTGTTGCTCGTGATAATTATAAAATCGGTGTTCCTGCAAAGAGCAGTTATAAGATTGTGTTCAATTCCGATGATGTGAAATATGGCGGAACAGGAAAAGCACAACCGCAGAAAATCAAGTGGCAAAAAGAAGCTATGCACGGATTTGAACAATGCATTTCTCTTGATTTACCACCAATGTCAACAATTTATCTTAAGAAAACAAGATAATAAAATATACTATCATCCAATTAAGGAGGAATAAATATGGCAAGAAAACAAGAATGTATTGCAATGCTTCTTGCAGGCGGTCAGGGAAGCCGTCTTGGTATTCTCACAAAGAACATTGCTAAACCTGCTGTTCCTTACGGCGGTAAATACAGAATTATCGACTTCCCGCTTTCAAACTGTGTAAATTCAGGTATTTCTACCGTTGGTGTTTTAACACAGTATCAGCCACTTGAGCTGAACGACTACATAGGTAATGGTCAGGCTTGGGACTTGGACCGTGCTAACGGTGGTGTTCATATCTTGTCACCTTATCAGCAGATTAAGGGTACAGAGTGGTATAAGGGTACTGCAAACGCTATTTATCAGAATATTAATTTCATTGACCGTTATGACCCTGAATATGTTGTAATTCTTTCAGGTGACCATATCTACAAGATGGACTATAACAAGATGCTTGAATACCATAAGGAAAAGGGTGCATCCTGTACAATCGCTATGCTTGAGGTTTCCTGGGAAGAAGCAAGTCGTTTCGGTCTTATGATTCTCAATGACGACAATTCAATCAGCGAATTTGAAGAAAAACCAAATAACCCAAGAAGTAACAAGGCTTCAATGGGTGTTTATGTATTCACTTGGAGTAAGCTCCGTCAGTATCTTATTGACGATGAGGCTGACCCGGATTCAAGCAACGACTTCGGTAAAAATGTTATTCCTAAGATGCACGCTGACGGTGAGCCAATGTTTGCTTATCTTTTCGACGGATATTGGAAAGACGTTGGTACAATCGACAGCCTTTGGGAAGCAAACCTTGACCTTCTCAATCCAAAAGTTCCTCTTGATTTGTCAGATACAAGCTGGAAAATCTATGCAAAAACTCCTGTGGCTCCTCCTCATTATGTATCATCAGATGCAGTTGTTCAGAACTCAATGGTTTCTGAAGGTTCACGAGTTTTTGGTAATGTTGACTACTCAATTCTTTTCAACAATGTTACTGTTGAAGAGGGTGCAGAGGTTAAATATTCAATCGTAATGCCCGGTACAGTCATTAAAAAGGGTGCAGTTGTTCAGTACGCAATCGTTGCTGAAGATGCAGTTATTGAACCGGGTGCAGTTGTTGGTGCAAGTCCTGAAGACTGTGCAAACCGTGACGACTGGGGCGTTGCAGTTGTCGGTGCAGGTGTGACAATCGGCGAAGGTATGTCAGTTGCACCTAAAACACAGGTTAGTGAAGATGTAGTAAAGGAGGATAAATAAGATGACAGGTAAGAATATAGTTGGCATTATTTTCTCAAATGCTTATGATGAATGTATCTGTGAGCTTACAGGTATCCGTACAATGGGTTCAGTTCCGTTTGCTTGTCGTTATCGTCTTATCGACTTTGCTCTTTCAAATATGGTAAACAGCGGTATCGAAAAGGTTGGTGTGCTTACAAAGAGTAACTACCAGTCACTTATGGACCATGTTGGTACAGGTAAGCCTTGGGACTTGTCCCGTAAAAATGACGGTCTTTTCATCCTTCCTCCATTCTCAACTAACGAAACAGGCGGAAATCGTGATAAGCTTACATCATTAAAGGGAATTATGGGATTCATCAGTCGTGCTGATGAGGAGTATGTTCTTCTCTCTGATTGTAATGTTGTTCTCAATCTTGATATTGAGGCTCTTATGGAATACCATACAGCAAAAAATGCTGATATGACAATCGTTTACAAAAACGGTAAAGTTCCTGCACTTAAGGATGTTATCGTTCTTGATATGGATGCTGACGGTAAGGCTGAAAAAGTTACACTTTCTCCTGTAACAGAAGAAAATGTGAACTTCTCGCTTAATGTAATTCTTATGAAAAAGGCACTTCTCGAAAGACTTATCAATGAAGCAATCAGCCTTAATCACAAGGATTTTGAAACAGACCTTGTTCAGGGTAATGTTAATAAGCTCAATATCTATGGCTTTGAAGCAACAGGATATTCAGCGGTAATCGAGTCAATGGAAAGCTACTTCAAGACAAATATGGAGCTTCTCAATCCTGAAAACTGTGACGATTTGTTCAATGCAGACAGACCTGTTTATACAAAGGTTCGTGACGATATGCCTGCAATCTACGGTCTTGGCTCAGATGTGAAGAATTCACTTGTTGCTGACGGTTGTATTATCGACGGTACTGTTGAAAATTCAATCCTCTTCCGTGGTGTTCGAGTTGAAAAAGGTGCAGTTGTCAAGAATTCTATCGTTATGCAGGACGGCTTTGTTGCACAGAACTCAACACTCAATTGCGTTGTAGTTGATAAGAGCGTTGTTATCACACCAAATAAGACCCTCTCAGGTGCAGAAAGCTATCCGGTTTATATCGGTAAGGAAATTGTTATATAGTCTGGGCTCCACCCTTGAGGGGGATATTACGCTCCCTCTTTGAGGGAGCTGTCACCGAAAGGTGACTGAGGGAGTATTTTGTTGATTGATAAACTCCCTCCGTCACGGCTAATGCCGTGCCACCTCCCTCGGTGAGGGAGGGGAAATATTGAATTTTGAGGTGAACTATGAAAGTTTTATACGTTTCAAGTGAGGCACTTCCGTTTAAAGCAAGTGGCGGTCTTGGTGATGTAGCAGGCAGTCTTCCGCAGGCTCTTCGCAAAAGACTCATCGGTGCACGAGTTGTAATGCCTCTTTATGACACAATCAGTCAGGAACTTAAAGATACAATGAAGTTTATAACAAGTATTTCAGTTCCTGTTGCATGGAGAAGACAGTATTGCGGTGTTTTTGAAGCAAAAGCAGGTGGCGTAATCTACTATCTTCTCGACAATCAGTATTATTTCAAGCGTGACGGTCTTTATGGCTATTATGACGATGCAGAGAGATTTGCTTTCTTTGCTCGTGCAGTTCTTGAAATCATTCCGCACATTGATTTCAAGCCTGACATTATCCATTGTAACGACTGGCAGTCAGCATTGACTCCTGTTTATTACAATACTCTTTATGCAAACAGACCGGGTTTTGAAAACATCAAGACAGTTTTCACAATCCACAACATTCAGTATCAGGGAACATACGGTATGGACCTTTTGGGAGATGTTGTCGGTCTTCCTGAAAGTGCAGCATCACTTCTTGAATATGACGGTGACTGCAACTTTATGAAGGGTGCTATTGAATGTGCTGACAGAGTTACAACTGTTAGTCCGTCTTATGCAAACGAAATTCTCGACCCTTGGTATTCACACGGTCTTGACCCGATTCTTAATCAGCGTTCATGGAAATTAAGCGGTATTCTCAACGGTATCGACACAATTCTCTATAACCCTGAAACTGATAAGGATATTGAGGTTAATTACACAGCAGAGGACTTTAAGGATAAGAAAAAGATTAATAAAGCAAAGTTGCAGGAATATTTCTCACTTCCTGTAAGAGAAGATGTGCCAATGATTGGTATGGTTACTCGTCTTGTCGGTCACAAAGGTCTTGACCTTGTTAAGGCTGTTCTTGAAGAATTACTTGCAACAACTGATGTTCAGTTTGTAGTATTGGGTTCAGGTGAATGGCAGTACGAAAGCTTCTTTAAAGAAATGGCTGACAAATATCCTGACAAAATGGGACTTAAAATCGGCTTTATCCCATCACTTTCAAAGAAGATTTATGCCGGCTGTGACTTGTTCTTAATGCCATCAAAGAGTGAGCCTTGCGGACTTTCACAGATGATTTCACTTCGTTACGGTACAATTCCGATTGTCCGTGAAACAGGCGGTCTTCGTGACAGTATCAAGGATTCAGGTGATAATGAGGGGAACGGCTTCACATTCTCAACATATAATGCTCACGATATGCTCTATACAATCAGACGAGCAATCGAGGGCTACAGCAATAAGGATGGCTGGAACATCCTTGTTAAACGAGCAATGGAATGTGACAACAGCTGGGGCAAATCAGCAAACGAATATATCCGACTTTATAAAGAAATTCTTAAAGGATAATAAATACACAAAAACAGGCGAGGTCACACGACTTCGCCTGTTTTCTTTTGCATAACAAATTATAATTTGTAGGGGAGATTTATTTGTAGGGGACGATGCCCACATCGTCCCGTTTGAGTTTAACTGTAACTTATTGCGGGCGGATGTGGGCATCCGCCCCTACGAAATGTGTTTGATAAACTCCAATTTGTCATTCTGAGCGTAAGCGAAGAATCACTTCTAAAGGGAACGATAAAACCAACGGAGATTCTTCACTTCGTTCAGAATGACATAGATTTTATTTTGCCTTGATTTTTATTATCTTGTTATATCCCATTCCACGAATGCAAGTCGGAATACCAACATTTTTAAGGTATGAGCCACTCTTTTCGTAATCACGGTTGTTGAGATTGAATGTGTAAATCTTATCATCATCAAGTCCGTTGAACTTTAGCGGAATTTCCTTTTTCATAAAGCTTGTCCCTGCAGAGGCAAGGAAAGCAACAGCCTCGGTTTTATCTTCACTTACATAAAGGTTAAAGAGGATTTCGTCTTTTTTTGCATCAAGGATTCTGTAAAGGTCACCGAATTGCACAAGATGACGGATTTCCTTATAGAGAGTGACATTCTTTTTACCAATTGCAAGGTCTTCTTTGCTGTACTTTGTAAGGTTTCCGCCAACACCTAATGAACCCTGCATTGCAACATTGAAACGGAAATCAAGGCTCATTGGTGAGTTGTACCAGTTTATGTCAGTAACCCATGCACGCATGGCTTTTGTTGGCTTAAGGTAAGTAAACCATTTCTGCATTGTCATTCTGTCAATGGAGTCTGTGTTGTCACTTGTCCATACCTGGTCAAAGTGGAGTAACGCACCGTAGTCGCTTCTGCCACCACCTGATGAACAGCTTTCAATTGCCACATCAGGATGCTTTTCCTTAAGTCTGTCAACAATATTGTAAACAGCCTCTGTATGCTTGAACCACAAGTCTTGCGGACATTCAAGGTTTTCAGCACCTGTTTCGGAGAGTGGTCTGTTCATATCCCATTTGATATATTTGATGTTGTGATTTGTAAGCATTTCGTCCATACAGTTGAAAATGTATTCCTGAACATCTTTTCGTGTCATATTAAGGACTAACTGATGACGGAGAGTGTGTGCTTCTCTTGTGTCGTAATGGTATGCCCAATCGGGATGCTTGCGGAATAAATCGGAGTCAGGGTTCACCATTTCAGGCTCAAACCAAAGACCGAAATCCATTCCCAATTTATTTACATTGTTGATAAGCTCGTCAATGCCTTTCGGGAATTTCTTCTTGTTTACAAACCAGTCACCAAGACCTGCTCTGTCGTGATTTCTTTTGCCGAACCAACCGTCGTCCATAACGAAAAGCTCAACGCCCATTTTGGAAGCCAGCTTTGCAAGTGCTGTCTGGTGTTTGCAGTTCACATCAAATTCAGTTGCTTCCCAGGAGTTGTAAAGTACAGGAAGAATTTTGTCGTTGAACTGCTTGGGCAAAACATTGTTGATTGCAAAACGGTTCATCTGTCGGCTCATTTCACTAAAGCCTGCCTGCGAATAACCACAGTAAACCATTGGTGTTATAAATGTTTCATTTGGTTTTAAAATATGCTTGAAATCAAAGTCGTTAAGTCCTAATGAAACTCTTGTTGTGTAGAAAAGGTCACGGGTGCAAAGAACTTTGAAATTACCGCTGTATGCAAGTGTTCCGAAATACACATCACCAAAGTTTTCGTCAGCATTCTGATATGCTATGAAATATGGTGACTGATTGTGTCCCGATGTGCCTCGTTTACTGTCGAAAACCAGAGCACCGCCCTGAAGCTCTGACTCTGTTTCAACATATTCACCACCCCAACTGCCATTGGTGTTCTTGATTTTGTAAGGCTCAACTGACGGAAGTGTAAGTTCAGCAGAAAACATTCTGTCAATTGTGATGTCACCGTCACCTGTGTTTGTGATTTCAGCCCAACGTGTGATAATATCGTCATTGTCCTGAATTTTGTATTTAAGAGCAATCTGCAAAGGATAGTGCTTGTCCTTTAATGTGAATGTGAGAAGATTATCTTCTGCATTTGCATCCATAAATTCAAGGTCAATTTCACGACATTTGTCAGGAAATTGCACCTTTAAATCGCTTTCACGGTACATTGTGCCGCCGAAAACGGTAAATTCCTGCTTTGCCATATCAAGACGAGTGTGGTTTGAGTTTTCGTCCCAGATGTCATTTGCTTCATAGTCATTTATATTGCATTTTTTACCCCAGTGAATGTGACGGTTGTAACCATATTTGTCAACACCAAGCACATAATGAGTATTCTTTGTTTCAAGTACAAAAATGTTGTTTTTGAGAATATGTATTGCCATAATAATTACCTCTGTTTTCAAATGAAAAAGTTGGATGAAATGGGAACTCTGTAGGGGCGATTCATGAATCGCCCGAATTAGATTACCGTAGTGCCTTGGAATGGGCGATTCGTGAATCGCTCCTACGGGTAAAGTATAGCAAGAAAAAACAATAAATGCAATATAACAAAAAATGAAATTGATATGCAAATTATAATTTGTAGGGTTCACCACAAATGTAGGGGTCGCTGCCCACAGCGACCCGTTGTAGTATAATGGAAGGAATTGGAACGGGACGATGTGGGCATCGTCCCCTACACATTCTGCACGACAAACTCCCAATTTACAGAATTATACACAGTAATCCGTTACATCCTTCATTGATAACTCTTTCCAATGTTTCTTGGAACTTCATTCTTGCATCTGTCGGCATGTGGTAGAGTTTGTTGCGGAGTCCCTCGTTCACAAGCTCATTAAGTGATTTGCCGAAGATGTTTGACTCCCATATTTTATGTGGGTCTTCCTCAAAGCCCTCAAGGAGATATTTCACTAATTCCTCTGACTGACTCTCGCTGCCGACAATCGGTGCAACCTCTGTTTTTATGTCTGCTCTCATCATATGGATTGACGGAGCAGATGCACAGAGTCGAACACCGTATCTGCCTCCTTGTTTCATAATTTCAGGCTCTTCAAGGGTGAGTTCATTGATGGTCGGCATAACAATTCCGTAGCCTGTTGTCTGTACTTCGTCCAAGGCAGATTTTATTCTCTCGTACTCACGTTTAATATCTGCTAAATCTTTCATACAAGTGAGCAGAGTTTGCTCATTATCAACTGAAATTCCCGTCTGCTCCTCTAAAACCTTAAAGAAAAGCCCTGTGTTCATTGTGACACTTACTCTTGCACTTCCGACACTTAAATCCATAGATGAGATTTCTGCACCCATAATATGCTCACAGCCCTGAAGCGTTTCCGTCATTGCACCGATATCACGGACATATTCAATTTCCTGAATTGCTTTTGTAATTGTTTTGTATGTGCTGTCCTTGAGCCAATGACCCTCGGGAAGTCCCACTAACCATAAAGGCAGGTCAACACCGATTTCTTTCACAGGAAATTCAAAAAGAAGCTGTGTTATGATTTCCTTGATTTCCTGCTCAGTCAGGTCAAGACAGCTGACAGCCATAACAGGTACGTTGTATTTTGAGGATAATTCTGCCGACAAGGCTTTTGCGTTTTCGCTTTCAGGCTCTGTGCAGTTAAGAAGCACCACAAAAGGCTTGTTAAGCTCTTTTAATTCCTCAATAACTCTTTTTTCTGCTTCCTCATAATCGCTTCTCGGAATATCGCTTATGCTTCCGTCTGTGGTTATTACAAGGCCTATTGTGGAATGCTCCGTAATAACCTTTTTTGTGCCGATTTCTGCTGCCATATTAAAGGGAATTTCGTTTTCGTACCAAGGAGTTCGCACCATTCTCGGCTGGTCACCCTCAATATACCCCAAGGATGACGACACGATATATCCGACACAATCAATAAGTCGCACATTAAAGCTTGCATTATCGGGAAGTGTGATTTTTACTGCATTTTCAGGGACAAATTTAGGCTCTGTTGTCATTATCGTTCTGCCTGCAGAGGATTGCGGAAGCTCGTCGGTTGCCCTTTGACGGACAACATCATCTTCCATATTGGGAAGCACAACCGAGTCCATAAACCGCTTGATAAATGTGGATTTTCCTGTTCTTACGGGCCCCACAACACCTATGTAAATGTCACCGCCTGTTCTTGTGGCAATGTTCTCATAAATACTTGAATTATTCATATTATTCACTCCTTCACATCTTTGGTATAAGCAATTTGCATTTTTCTTTTACACAGGTGTCTGTGATTTTGTTTTCCCTTAATATTTTATCAACAGTTGTGTTGTATTTCTCTGCTATATCCCAGATAGCCTCGCCACTGTCGGCAAAATAAATGGTAAGTGAGGCTGTGTCGGTTTTCTTGATTTTATCTTTATTTACAACTAAATCAGTTGTGACAAGGCTCTCTTTTTCGCTAAAAATAAAGCCTGAAATCTTGATTTCAATTCTCACATCAAGCTGACCGTCACTGTTTATTACATAGCTTCGGGCAAGAATATCACAATGAGGATTGCAGGTAAGTATTCCGTCACTATCCGTTGCGGAACGACTATACTCATAAGGGATTGCCCTCTGTGCAAAGCAGATTTCACCTTTAACATCCTCATAAATGATTTCTGTTACAATTTCACCTGAAACAGTATAATTGTTATCGAAAACCGAAAATCCCGATGATAACTCTGTACACATAAAAGAGTGAACCTTTGAAACGCCTGTTGAACTTAAATCTGCAACACCACGACAAAGGAAAATATCGTTGATTTCCTCTTTTATTGTGGCGGTATAAATGACAGATTTTTTAATATCCGTTTCATATTTTACGGAATAAGCATCCTTTACACAGTTTATTGCGGTGTTTTCAAAACCACAGCCTGAAAAATTAACACAAGCAGAAATATCAAGCAGGTTTTTATTGCCCGAAAGGTCAAATCGTGGCTTTATTTCAAGGTCGCAGACGGTGAGGTGAGCGTCAACAGGGCTTGTGTCGCTTATGTCAGTAGCCTCAATAATCTGATTTATGTTGATGACATTTTCAAGGGATTGTATTTCTCCTGTTTCAGCACCCGTAAAGGATGTGTGGATAATAAGCTCGCCCTTTAAAAACAGTTTGTCTGACACAACTTTCAGCTCGTGAATAATTCCGCTTGCAGAGGAAGAAACTATAGTACCCATCGGCTCTGAAAGTGTCCCTGCATCACAGGTTTCTGTCACGGTAAACATTTTTTCAACTACCGTTTTAAGATTGCTTATTTCAGCTTTTTCCTGTTTTAGTGTGATTCCGTCACCTGTGGCATCTGTCACAATATCATATTTCTTTTTCACGGTTGATTTTGCAAAAATTGTAACTGCTCCGTGAAGCTCAAATCGGCGTTGTCCCGACACTCTGTAATTCATATAATCGGCTTTTGCACCGACAAAATAATCACGGGAATTATCATCTGCCTTGATTTCAATCTGTTTTGCAAATTGAACATTTTGCTCATAACAATAAAGTCTGCCTTGCTCATTTATATAAAGAACTCGCACAAGACAAGTACATTCTGCTGTAATTCTGTCACCGTTTACCTGATGTGAACGTACTCCCGGTACACAACTGCAACGAAGTATCCTCACAATATCAGGCAGATATTCGGGTAATGTGATATCCATATCAACGGCGTGCTCGCTTCGTCCTCTGTAACCTGACTCACAAAGGGAAACAGAACTTTTTTCAATATTAAAATCCATAGTTATCTCTCCTTTTTGCGTAACTTTTCAATTAAATATATGCAGAAATATAGTGGATAATAACCATATCCGCTCCCTCTCAGAGGGAGCTGTCACCGTAAGGTGACTGAGGGAGTAAACGAATAACCTGCAAACTCCCTCCGTCAACGCTGTTGCGTTGCCACCTCCCTCAGTGAGGGAGGGTGTTCTCAATCTCTTTCCATTTTTCTTGCAATAACTGTTGAAAAATATAGCGTTGTATGGTACAATATATCGAATATATTAAAGTGGAAAGGTCTGTTTTTATGTCAGGACATTCAAAATGGAGTACCATTAAGAGAAAAAAAGAAAAAACCGATAACGCGAGAGCAAAAGTTTTCACAAAAATCGGTCGTGAAATCGCAGTTGCAGTTAAAGAGGGTGGACCTGACCCTGCAGGTAACTCAAAGCTCAAGGACGTAATTGCAAAGGCAAAGGCTGCTAACGTGCCAAACGATAATATCGAAAGAATTATCAAGAAGGCTGCTGGTGAAGGCAGTGGTGATAACTACGAAGAGATTATGTATGAGGGCTATGGTCCATCAGGTATCGCAGTTATCGTTGAAGCACTTACAGATAACCGTAACAGAACTGCTGCTGATGTTCGTCACTCATTCGACAAATTCGGCGGAAATATGGGTATGAGTGGTTGCGTTTCATTTATGTTCAACCGTCAGGGTGTTATTCTCTTTGAAAAAGAAGGTATTGACGAAGACCAGCTTATGGAAGATGCACTTGAAGCAGGTGCAATCGACTTTATCGCAGAAGACGAAATCTATGATGTTCGTACTGAACCTAACGATATGGGTGCAGTTCGTGATGACCTTGAAGCAAAGGGCTATAAGTTCGTTTCTGCTGAAGTTGAATACGTTCCAAGCACATATACAACTCTCACAAATCCTGATGACATCAAGAATATGGGCAAAATGCTCGAGATGTTTGAGGATAATGACGATGTTCAGAATGTGTATCATAACTGGGAAAACGAAGACGATTACGAGGGATAATTCAATCCTCGCGTAGTGGCAGGCTTCCACGCCTGCAAAAAATAAAATTATGAAAAAATTCCGTAAAAACATTCGATTAAAAGGCTATGATTACAGTCAATCCGGATTATATTATGTTACTGTTTGCACAAACTTCAAGGAGAAGATTTTGTGGAAAGATATAGTTGATGATAATGTAATTTTATCGTCAGTTGGGAAAGCAGTTGAAGATTGTATTAGTTTTATTGACTCCAATTATGAAAATGTTGTAATTGACAAATATTGTATTATGCCAAATCACATACATTTGATTGTAGATTTGGGAATGAGCGAAAGCAGGCGTGGAAGCCTGCCACTACGCGAGTTGGAGAAACAGAACAATATTGAATTGCATAACGTAATTGGAAGAATGAAATCATATACTACAAGACAATACAGGATACTATCGGGAAATCCAAAAGCGATTTTATGGCAACGTAATTTCTATGAACATATTATCCGTAATGATGAGGATTATGCTGAAAAGTGGAAATATATCGACGAAAACGTGTTGAAATGGAATTTGGATTTCGATTATTAATTTATGAAAATCTATGATTACCTAATCGTTGGCGCTGGGCTTTTTGGCTCAGTTTTTGCCCACGAAGCAACAAAAAAGGGCAAGCGTTGTCTTGTCCTTGAAAAAAGAAATCATACGGGTGGTAATATCTACTGCGAAAATGTGAAGGATATTACCGTTCACAAGTACGGAGCACATATTTTCCATACAAGCAATAAAAATGTGTGGGATTATGTGACCTCACTTTGCGATTTCAACGATTTCATCAACACACCTATGGCAAATTATGAGGGTAAACTCTATAATCTGCCTTTTAATATGAACACTTTTTCACAGATTTTCGGTGTAACAACTCCCGAAGAAGCAAAGGCGATTATCAACGAACAGCGTTCTGAAATTACGGGAGAGCCGAAAAATCTTGAAGAACAGGCAATAAGCCTTGTTGGTCGTGAGATTTACACAAAGCTTGTAAAAGGCTATACGGAAAAACAATGGGGACGGGACTGCAAGGATTTACCTGCATTTATTATCAAGCGTCTGCCTGTCCGTTACACTTACGACAACAACTATTTCAACGACACTTATCAGGGTATTCCGATAGGTGGCTACAACAAGATAATTGATAAACTTCTTGAGGGAATTGAAGTCCGTCTTAATACTGATTTTCTTGAAAATAAGGATGAGTATTTATCTCTTGCCGAAAAGGTGATTTATACAGGTACAATCGACAGTTATTTCGACTATTCCCTTGGTAATCTTGATTATCGCAGCTTGCGATTTGAAACTGAAACACTTGATATAAAGGAATTTCAGCCTGTTGCAGTTGTCAATTATAATGAACGACAGATTCCATATACTCGAATTATCGAGCACAAGCATTTTGAATTCGGGAAACAACCGAAAACTGTAATAACCCGTGAATATCCTGCCGATTGGCAAAAGGGCGATGAGCCTTATTATCCTGTCAATGACGACAGAAACAATGCTCTTTATGAACAGTATAAACTACTTGCTGAAAATGAAAAAAATGTCATTTTCGGTGGTCGATTAGGTCAGTATAAGTATTACGATATGGATAAATGCATTGAAGCATCTCTGCTTCTTTGTGAGGAGGAATTAGGTAATGAGTGATATTAAAATCACAGCCATAATGCCGGTCTATAACGTTGAAAATTTCATAGGAAAATGTATTGAAAGTCTTCAGGCACAGACTCTTACAGAATGGGAGCTTATTGCTGTTGATGACGGAAGTCCTGACAATTCAGGTGCTATCTGTGACGAATATGCAAAGCGTGACAGCAGAATTACAGTGATTCATAAGGAAAACGGCGGTGCACCGTCTGCTCGTAATACTGCAATCCCAAAGGCTCGTGGTGAATACCTTTATTTTGTTGACTCCGACGACTGGGCAGAGCCTACAATGTTTGAGGATATGTACAATGCTGCAAAGAAAAACAATGCCCAATTAGTTGTTGCAGGTTTCTTTATTGACACTTATCATTCCGATACGGAATTTTATACACAAAAGCAGACTGTACCTGCAAAAGAGTTCAAAACTCAAAGAGAATTCAGGGAATATGCCCACAAGATGTTCGACAAGAATTTGCTTTATACTCCTTGGAACAAGCTTTTCGAGAGAAAATATATAATGGACAATGATATTCGTTTCAAGAACACATTCTGGGATGATTTTCCATTTAACCTTGATGTTGTCCGTGATGTTGAACGAGTTGTGCTCCTTGAAAATTGTTATTATCATTTTATGCGTGCAAGAAGTGACAGCGAAACTGCAAAATATCGCAGTGATATGTACGCAAAAAGAGAAGAAGAGCATAAATGGATGCTCGATTTATATAAATATTGGAATGTAAATTCCGACGAAAGCTATGAAATGATTAACCGTCGATATATCGAACGAGTAATCGGATGCATTGAAAATGTAACAAATTCTGCCTGTACTCTTTCTTTTAAAGAAAAGATGCAGGAGATTAAATATATTATTACAAGAGAAAATGTGAGAACTGCATTGAAAATTGCAAAACCAAATTCCCTTGTAATGAAAATTATGCTTATTCCTGTTAAAATGAAATCGTCATTTTTAACTTACCTTGAGGGTGCATTTATCTCAAAGGTAAAATCAGGAAATGTAAAATTATTTGCCAAGTTAAAAGCGAATAGATAAGGATTGATTAATAATGTCGCTTAAAGACAAAAAGTTATTCTTACTTGATATGGACGGAACAATTTATGAGGGTGCTCGCCTTTTTGAATGTGTAAACGAGTTTCTTGCATATATCGAAAGTGTTGGCGGACAGTATGTGTTCATCACAAACAACTCCTCCCGTTCAGTCAAGGATTATGTTATAAAGCTTTCAAATATGGGAATTAAGGTGACTGAGGACAATTTCTTCACATCTTCTCAGGCTACTGCTTTATATCTTAACAAGCATTTCCCGAACAAGAAGATTTACTGTATGGGAACTGCTTCAATGATTGCTGAAATGGAAAAATACGGTGTCAATATCACAACTGAGGCAGACGAGGATACTGACTGTATCTGCGTTGGTTATGATACTGAACTTACATATAAAAAGCTATGGGATGTGTCATATTTGTTGCAGACAAAAAAGGATATTCCGTATATTGCAACAAATCCTGACAGAGGCTGTCCTACTGAGTTCGGTCTTGTGCCTGACTGCTTTGCAATGTGTGAAGCAATCAACTATGCAACTAACCGCAGACCCCTTTATATCGGCAAGCCTGACGGATTTATGATTGACTTTTCCGTTGAGCGTTCGCCTTTTACAAAGGAAGAAACTGTCGTAATCGGTGACAGACTTTATACTGATATTGCATCAGGTGTTAATGCAGGTGTTGACACAATCTGTGTTTTAAGTGGTGAAAGCACAATGGCTGACATCGAAAACAGCGAAATCAAACCGACTTATGTCCGTCAGGATGTTAAAGAAATACTTAAGGAATTGCAGGTGTAAGAGTTATGGAATTTGATGCATTTGATGCGGGAATTGAACTTGGCGGTCTTCGTAGCCGTGACGATATCCGACTTCTCATTTGCTATCTGTTAAAGAGCATTGATGCACCGATGACAAGACAGATGCTCAATGACTCAATGCAGGAGGACGGACTTGCAAACTTCTTTGAGGTTGGTCAGGCAATTGAAGAGCTTTTAAAAACAGGTAATATCACAACCGATATTTTTGATGAAGAAGAAGTCTTAATTGTAACGGAAAGAGGACGAGAGGCTGCAGAGCTTTTACAGACAAGCCTGCCACGAACAGTTCGTGAAAAAGCAGTTAATTCTGCTATCCGACTTACAACAAGAGCAAAGGTTGAACGAGATAATAAAATCGAGGTCAGAAAAGAGGATGACGGTGGATATACCATTACATTCACACTTTTTGACCGTGGCACAGAACTGATGAAATTGTCAATTTATGTGGTTGACAGTTTGCAGTTAGAAACAGTAAAACAAAATTTCATAAACGACCCTGTTAAGGTGTATTCGTCAATAATAACATCGTTAACAGTATAAAAGGAGAATATATATGTCCAAGGAACTTGAAAAACAGTATAATCCGAAAAATGTTGAAGACAGGATATACAAAACCTGGCTCGACAACAAATATTTCCACGCAAAGCGTGAAGAAGGCAAAAAGACTTACACAATTGTAA
>CALCTT010000077.1 GCA_937906895.1 uncultured Clostridia bacterium
GTGAAATGCGTTCTTCCTTTAAAAATGCTGCGATTAAATCTCCTGTTGAACCGCTGTAAACACGATTTAAAAAGCTTTGTCGTTCTTTTTGCTGACAGCTTTCACGGTCAACGGTTGCATGGTAAAGGTGAGGTGAAACTTTTTTATCAATTTTCACCAATCCTTTTGTTTCCATTCGAGTGAGGTAGGTGAGAACTGTATTTCTGTTCCATTTGGTTTGCGGGTATAGAGCATTAACAAGCTCACCTAATTCTGCACCGTCAGTTTCCCAAAGAGCATTAAGCACAGTCCATTCTCTTTCTGATAAGTTCATAATAAAAACCTCCTACAGTTGTAGTATCTACTTACATACTACACTTGTAGGAGGTGTTTGTCAAGTATTTTTTATATTTCAGCTTCGTAAATTCCGATACATTCTCTGCCTGTAAGGTTGTTTGACACATTACGTGCATTGAAATAAAGCCTTAATTTGCCTTTGTAATATGTAAGGCAACAAGCATAAACATACTGTTCCATCCAATGACTGTTACTTTGTTTCTGTGGCACTAAAAATGGTTTTACAAACTCAAAGTTTACTCCGTCGTCTGACTTTAAAAGCATAATTGCAGAGTGGCTTTTTCCGTCTTTTTCAAAAAGTCCGTTTTGCAGTCCTATGTAGCAATCTTTCAGTTTATACACTTTCAAGCAACCTGAACAGAGATTAAGATATTCTACATTCTTATCGGGACTGATAATTGGCTTTTCCCTTGATGTATAGCCATTTGAGATGTTTTCGCTTTCTGCAAAACTTATGTGCGTCGGCTCACAAAAACCGCAATCTTTAATGAAAGTCTGTCCACAGGAATAATACATTCTGTAACCGTTTTCAGTATTCATTAAAAATGGGTTTGAAATGGCAATTCCTTGTTTGCATTCCTCATAATCACGGGTTTTTCCGATTACAAGATAAGGTGAGGACCAATTTTTGAGGTTTGTTGACTCTACACAATAAATTTCCGATTTCCACTTTGCACCAATAAGGCTTAAAAGATTAAAAATCACAGGTCGTGTTCTTTCATAAAAAAGATAGTATTTTCCGTCGATATAGTTGATATTCGGTCGCATTGCACGATTAATAATCTTACCTGTATTCTTAAAATTTATTCCGTCAGCACTTTCATATCTGTAAACACCAAAAAATGTGTGACAGAACAAGTGCCATTTTCCGTCGTGTGATACATCGGGAGTTATAACACTTGGGTCAGCAATAACAAAGCTGTTCCAAGGATTTTTGAGTATCGGATTTCCTTTATAAAGTTCAAAATTTGCATTGTTTAATTGTTCAAAAGTTATGTTTTTCATTTTTATAATTCCTTGTTCATTACAATAAATGTCATTCGTTCCTGAATACTTGCACCACCGTGATTAGTTCCTATTCCACCGTGGTCAGATGTGATTACAATAAGCCAATCTTCTGTATCATAAGTTTCTCTTGACTTAATTGCACTAAGTGTTTCATCACCATAGTTATCAGCAGTCTTAAAAGCCTCTTTGTATCTTGGATTATTAAAGGTAAAGCCGTAATTGTGACCTGTTGAGTCAGTAGGCTCATAAATCACGAAAATAAAATCTGCACAATCCTTTTTGCTGACTTCATTCAATGTGTATTCGTGAGATGCTTCATCGTTTTTACATCTGTTAAAAGATACGTTAAGATTATTATTTTCGCAATATGCTTTTTCCTCATTATATGTAGCATTATTTCTGTCAAAATGACCTTTCCACTTTGTGATAAAAGAAGAACTGTCAATAATTCCGTCTTCGACAAGAGAGGTGAGGAGAGTCTTGTGTTCAAGAGTCTTTGTAATATCGTTTGCAGTGATACCGTGTTCATTTGCCCATACACCTGTGAGGATTGAACACCAGCCGGGAGCTGTTGATGTGTCCTGAGTGTTTTCTGCAGGATAATTCACACCACCACAGTAAGAAAGGTTTAATGATGCACCGTCATGAAGCATTGTGAAAATTGCACTCTTTTCATCTCGCATTTCTGCAAGAATGTCAGCACGACATCCGTCATAACCGATAATAATTGCTTTTTTCTCGGTTTTTCTTTCAGGTAGTTCACCCTCAAAATGTGCTTTGATTATATTGTAAAGCTCTGTTTGCGGAATAGCAGTTTCAATGGTGTTTTCATATTTTACCGAAGCAACATTTTGTCTGAAAAAATCTTCGGTATCAGCTGAATCTTTTGCGTATTCAAGCTTTGGCACTAATATAACAGACGCAATAATTGCACCAACTAAAATAACTGCCAAGGCAATAAATAAAATCTTCTTTTTCATAAAAATCTCTCCTTGTATTTTATAAAAACATTTTATCATTATTGTTCAGACTTTACAATACTTTTTAGTGTAAGCAGATTATAATTTGTTTGACCAATATAACAAAAAAAGGCGCTGTGAATTAACACAACACCTTTTAATGTTTAACTTGTTTTATGCTGTCTTTTCCTTTTTTGCACCGATTTTTTGAATGATAAATACAATCACAATAAGAGCAAGACCGACAGCATCTGTTGCAATGCCCGGGATAACCATGCAAAGACCGCCTACGAGAGCGAGAATTCTTTCAAGCCATGACATCTTCTTGTACATATATCCTTCCATACCTGCAGAGATAATGTAGATACCGCAAAGTGCTGTAATAACAAGAAGCACGATTTCGTACCAAGGCTTATCAGAACCGATAATAAGCATTTCAGGACTGAAAGCGAAGATATATGGAACGATAAATGCTGTAATAGCAAGTCTTGTAGCCGTAACACCTGTTTTAAGAGGATTTGACTTTGCAATAGCTGAACCTGCATAAGCTGCAAGAGCAACAGGAGGAGTAATGTCAGCCACGATACCGAAGTAGAACACGAACATGTGTGCTGCAAGAACAGGAAGACTAAGGCTACGCATAAGGATAGGAGCAACCATAGATGCCATAATAACATAGTTTGCTGTTGTCGGAACACCCATACCGAGAACGATACACATAATCATTGTAAGTAACAATGCGAAGATTGGGTGAATCTGTGATGCTGACTGTACAAGAGATGAAAGCACATTAGCAAGACCTGTCTGCTGAACCATAGCAGAAATACATCCTGCAACAGCACAAGCGAGAGCAACACCAATAGCATTCTTTGTACCGTTTGCGAGTGACTGAATGTAAAGTGAAATGTCAAATTCCCATTTCTTATGAACAATTGATTTAACAATACCTTCAATAAGTTTAACACCGATTGCTACAAGAATTGCAAGAATAGCAGCTTTTGCCGGTGAGAAGTGATTCATTGCAATAACAAGTGCTACAACAGGAAGAAGGAGGTAGCCCTTTGTTAAAAGGAGCTTGAAGAAATTAGGAATAGATTCTTTTGGAAGACCTTTAAGACCAAGCTTCTTTGCTTCAAAGTGAATCATCATAAAGATTCCTGTAAAGTAAAGAACGGCAGGAAGAATTGCAGCAATAGCAATCTGTGCATAAGGAAGACCTGTGTATTCTGTCATAAGGAAAGCTGCAGCACCCATAATAGGGGGCATAATCTGACCACCTGTTGAAGCAGCAGCCTCAACTGCAGCAGCAAATTCAGGCTTGTATCCGCAACGCTTCATAGTCGGGATTGTAACAGAACCGCTACCAACTGTATTGGCAACAGATGAGCCTGAATACATACCCTCCATAGCACTTGAAATAACAGCAACCTTAGCAGGACCACCAACTGATTTACCTGCAATGGAGTTGGCAAGGTCAACAAAGAATGCACCGATACCTGATTGCTCAAGGAAAGATGCAAAAATGATAAACAGAACAATAAATGATGCACAAACGTTAAGAGGAGTACCTGCAATACCCTCTGTTGTATAGAAAAGTTTGTACATAATAATTCTTAATGGATTACGGTTAACCACGAAGAATGCATAAGCAATAAACGCTGTTGATACTAAAACAATGGGTAAGCCGACAACTCTGCGACAAGCTTCAAATAACAGAACAGTACCGATAATTGCGATTGCAATATCAATTTCATTGATTCTTGATGCTCTGTCAACAATTGCCTGACAGTTTATTGCATAGTAGAAGAATGAACCTGCACCAGCTGCTGCAAAAATCCAGTCATAAAACGGAACGTGATTCACTCTCTTTTTTTCTTTTTTGTGACTTGGGAAAATGATGAATGCGAACATAACGATAATACCGATGAACCATGCCATTTTCTGTCTTTCTTCCATTGTTCCTGTCCAACCGTCGAACATAACATAAAGAGAGAAAATAACCATAGCACCTTTGATTATCTTCTGGAAGATGCCTGAAAATTGACGGGTGTTTGACTCTTTGTCAAATTCCGCCATAATTTTATCCACATCAACTGCTTCTTCATCAGCTTCCATTGTAATTGGTTTTGTGTTTACATCTGACATTAACTATAACAATCCTTTCGTCAGAATTTCGAGTGGTGTGACAATTTCAAAAACAACCTTTGCATTTCTTCCGCAAAGATTACGAAGGCTGATTTCCTTGCCATCAATAGTGAGAATATGGTCGGAAACTGTTCCAACTATATATCTTAACGGGTCGTAAGTAATATCAAAACCCGTAATGACCATATTTCCTTCATCGTCATAGGTCATAGTCTGTCCTTCTTCGAGTGCAGTCTGTACTCCTGCACCAAAGGAGCGATAAGTGGTAGAATAAGCCCTGATTTGCTCATTCTCAATGATATATGTATCTTTAAGAGGAGTCTGGTTAACCGAATGAATGAACTCAACTGAAAACATAAGTCCTTCTTCTGCCTTCTGCGTGAGGTATCTCGTGTTTGTATCATCAACATACATAACAAGGTAGGAGGTAGAACAAAGATTTATTAAAACAGCAGCCGCTGTAATGATTATCATTAAAACGGCTGCTACAATTAACCTTTTTTCAGAAAACTTAAAGGCTTTTTGGCTCATTATTTAATAGCGCCAACTTCTCTAAAGTATTTATCTGCACCCGGATGGAATGGAACAGAAATACTTTCAACAGCATATTCAAGGCTCATTTCCTTAGCCTTATCATGTGTGTAATTATCCTTGTTTTCGTAAATTGCTTTTGTAAGGTTGTAAACAGTTTCTTCACTGAGTTCGTTGCTTACGATAAATGTAGCCTTAACAGCAACTGTCTGAGCATCCTTGTCGATACCATTGTATGTACCTGCAGGAACTGTGTAAGCAGCATAGAAGCCGTAATCCTTCTGAAGCTTTGCAAGATGTTCGTTGTCGATTTCAACAAGAACGATACCTGTAGTTGTTGAAAGGTCTGTAATAGCAACTGTTGGAGCACCTGCTGTACAGAAGAAAGCGTCAATCTTACCATCTTTAAGAGCATCAGCTGATGCCTGGAAGCTAAGATTCTGCTTGTCGATATCTTCGAATGTGATGTCATAAGCACCGAGAATCTGCTGAGCGTTGAATTCAACACCTGAACCACTGTCACCAACAGAAACCTTTTTACCCTTAAGGTCCGCAACTGTTTTGATACCTGAATCAGCACGAGCAACTATCTGACAAACCTCAGCATAAACAGCACCAAGAGTTGAGAAGCTCTTAATTGCACCATCTTTTTCAAAGAGAGATGTTCCGTTATAAGCATAGTCCATAACGTCGTTCTGAACAATAGCCATCTGAACAATACCATCGTCAATGTCTTGGATGTTAGCCTTTGAAGCACCTGATGACTGAACTGTAAGTTCCATATCAGTCTTTTCATTGATAACAGTTGCAACAACATTGCAGAAACCATAGTACGTACCTGTTGTACCACCTGTACCTACATTGATTGAAGTTGCGTCAACACCATCGTTGTCACTTGCACTGTTATCACCACAACCTGCAAAGAAAACAGATGTGAATGCAAGAATAACTGCGAGAACTACTACTAATCTTTTTTTCATTTTAAAATTTCCTCCTTTTTCGTTTTGCAAAATAGCCTTTCACAAAAACTAATTGTACATATTATACATTGTTTTTTAGAAATATGCAAGTAAAATGAATAAATTTGTCAATGATATGAATATTTCTGTTAATTTTTACCTTTCAAACTGCTTCCAAGCACGTCAGATGTTTCTGAAATTGTGATAAATGCTGAAGGGTCGATGGCTGATACTATCATTTTAAGCTTTGCAATCTGAAATCTGTTCACAACAAAATAAATAACAGAACGTGACTTTCCTGAATAATAACCTGTTGCGTGAATCTGTGTAACACCGTAACCAAAATTGTTACTCAATGCATCACAGACTTCTTCTTCCATTTCTGTGATAATCATAACAGACTTTGCTTTGTCAAGACCTTCCACAATGAAGTCAACAGATTTAATGCCAACAGCATAAGTGATAATTGAATAAAGAGGCAGTTCCCAACTTCTGAAAACAATACCTATTATAATATAAAGAATTACATTGTAAATCATCACGAATGTTCCGACAGTCATATTAAGCTTTTTCGCAAATATTACAGCCATAACTTCAATACCGTCAATAGCACCGCCATAGCGGATGGTAAGACCGCTGCCGACACCTGAAATAAGTCCGCCAAAAATTGCACAAAGCACTAAATCCTTTCCTGCAAATGGTGAAGAATTTGCCACATCAACAGGTAGAATATCCGTAATTACAAATGATGAAAGAGAATAAATCAACACAGCCCAAACGGAATAAAATGTAAATTGAATACCTTGCTTTTTAAGACCAAAAAGGAAAAGTGGTATATTGATAATAATCAGGAAAAAAGAAAGATTAAATTCTTCGGGTGTAATTTGCCATAAAAGCATTGATGTTCCTGAAACACCGCTGTCGTAAAGGTTTACAGGTGCTAAAAACAGTGTAACACCTATTGAATTAATGATGCCCGCAATAAATAAAACAAGAAAATTCTTGATTTTCAAACCTTTAATATCCTCAACAACCTGTTTTTTTAGATTCTTAACATCAATTTTCTTCATCATTACCTCCATTTGTTTATTATATATAATAATTATAACACGATTTAATTTTTCGTGCAAATAAATTGGAGTTTATCGAACACATTTCGTAGGGGCGGATGAGTCTCACCTGCCGGTTCGGTCGGTGCTTCTGTTGCACAGAGGTGTCCACTGGACACCCGCACCCCACAACCGCCCGCAATAAGTTACCCTTAAACCCAAACGGGACGATGTGGTCATCGTCCCCTACAAATAAATCATCCCGACAAATTATACTTTGAAAAAATAAATTAATTACGCCTTGACTTTATTTATTTAAAGTAGTAAAATCATTCTCGGTGATTATTTTGGAAAAGAAAAATACATATAAGGCTGCCTACAAGGCGGCATTTCCACACACAATACCCGTAATGACAGGCTATCTTTTCATAGGTATAGCTTTTGGTGTTATGTTTGCCGACAAAGGCTACAACTTTCTTTGGGCAGGACTTATGAGTCTACTTGTGTATGCAGGGTCAGGACAGTATCTTGCTGTCAACTTCTTTGACCCGTCTGTCAGCCTCTTTCAGGTTGTGTTCTTAACATTTATGGTAAATGTCCGTCATATTTTCTATGGACTTTCATTACTGAATAAATTCAAGGTTTCAGGCAAGAAAAAGCCTTATATGATTTTTTCACTTACAGATGAAACATATTCGCTTTATTTTCTTACTAAAACACCACCTGATGTTGATGAGGGCAAATTTCTCTTTGCTCTTGCAACCCTTGACCAGTCATATTGGATAATTGGTTCTATGATTGGTGGTGTTGCAGGTTCTCTTATACCTTTTAATTCAACAGGCATTGATTTTGCTATGACAGCTTTGTTTATTGTGATTTTTGTTGAGCAATGGCTTGAAAAGAAAAATCGCTTTCCTGCTGTGGTTGGTGTAATTGCAAGTGTAATAAGCCTTTTGGTATTTGGTAAGGACAGCTTTATTTTACCATCTATGATAATTATAATGATTGTTCTTCTTTCCAATCATCGAATTGAAGAGAAAAAGAAAATAACAGGGGAGGCTAATGAAAATGAGTAATCTTCCCGTATCTTTCTGGCGTTCGGTTATTATAATAGTATTGGTTGCTGTTACAACTCTCGCTACAAGGGCAATTCCATTCATTCTTTTTCCTGAGGGTAAGGAAATACCAAAAGCTGTTCAGTATCTTGGTAAGGTTTTGCCACCTGCAGTAATTGGTATGCTTGTTGTGTATTGCTTTAAGAGTATGGATATTACATCTGCACCATTTGGTATTCCTGAAATAATTGCCGGTGTTGTTGTGGCTTTGCTTCATGTATGGAAACGAAATAATCTTTTAAGCATCGGTGTCGGCACAGTTCTCTATATGGCACTTGTGCAGTATGCTTTTGTATAATTTGTGAAAACTTAACAATTTAATTTTGGCGAGGATATTTCCTCGTCAATTTTTTTGTGCAAATGTACTTAAAAATCCCATATATATAATAGTATAGTAAATAAGTGCATATTCTGATGAATATTTGCATAAAATACAGATGAAAAATGATGATTTCTACCTTAATTTTCCATTGTTTTTGTAACCATTTTGTAATAATTTAAAAAAATTTTACTTTTCTCACAAAAATATTACTTTAAAAAACGTAAAAACCCCAATATATTGTGGTTTTAAGGCTCTCTATTGTCTATTAAGTCAAAAATTGACTTGGTTTTTTGTGAAATGTACACAAAAATTGATTTTCTAAAAATTTGACTTTTCCATTTGCTATGAATATAATCTTCAAGGTCACAAAGCGAGAATAACGGTCGCAGTTTTAGGCGAGGATTAATTCGGCTTTTCCAAGCATCGGATTGAAACGAGCCCTTTAAAACAAATTAAAGGTTAACGCGACTTATTAAAGGAGCAGAATGATGAATCAGAATATTAAAGGGCAGGTAAAAGCAACCCGTAAAACAGCTTTCAGGGTTACTGCTATTATTATGGCAATTGTCATCTTATGTGCAGGAACAGCTTTTGCAGCCACAAGTGAGGCTTCAACTTATATCGTAGATATTTATGAGGGCTCACAGGTAACAAGAATTGAAACTACTGAAACAGTAGCAGAAAAGGTTGTTGCCGAAGCAGGAATTCAGTTGTCCGACGATGATAAGCTCATACTTGACGATTTTAATCCGGGTGAGGACAGCAGAATCGTAATTTATCGTGCAAGTTTAGTAACATTTGTGCACACAAACGGTAAAACATTAAAAACAATGTTTGCAGGAACAGTAGCAGAACTTATTGAAAGTCAGGGTGTAACTCTTACTGACAAAATTTTCTCAAGTGTCAACGTAAACGCTGTTGTGACAGACAATTTAAAGGTTGAAATTATTAGCGCGTATGACATTTTAATCAACGTTGACGGCGAGCAGAAATCAGTTAAGACTACTTCTCAGACAGTAGGCGAATTGCTTCACGAACAGGGAATTGTTCTCGATGAGGATGATGAGGTTGTTCCGTCTGCAGATACAGTTCTTTCAAACGATTTGATTGTTGACGTTCTTCGTGTTGAATTTGTAACACGTGAAGAAAGTGAAAGCGTGCCGTTTACATCTGAAAAAGTCAATTCTTCAGCACTTCAAAAAGGTGTTCAGAAGACAGCACAAAAAGGTGTTAATGGTGAAAAAGTCATTACCTACATGGATAAGGTTGTCAACGGTGTTGTTGAGTCAACAGAAACAGTTGGCGAAACAGTTACAAAAGAACCTGTAAACGAGATTATCAAGGTTGGTACTCTTGTAAAGGAATCATCAACAAAGTTAGGTAATAACAAGATTGAAAAGAATGGTAAGCCTATTTCGGAACTTCAGCTTCCGTCAGAATATACTATTGGTGACAATAATATTCCAACTGAGTATAAGTACACAATTACAGGCAGAGCAGCTGCTTACTGCATCCCCGGTGGGACAACATCAACAGGCAAGCCGGTAAAACCAGGTTATATTGCGGTTAATCCAAATCAGATTCCTTACGGAACAGAAATGTGGATTGTATCAAACGATGGTGTTGTTTACGGTTATGCAATAGCTGCTGATACAGGTGGATTTGTTAAAAAAGGATATTTCACTTGTGACCTTTATATGAACAGCACAGAGCAGTGCTATCAGTGGGGCGACAGAGGCGTTACTATTTATGTATTATAAAAATTTGGAGAGTGAAAACTCTCCTTTTTTTGTTGCTTTTCAGTATCTTTATGATAAAATAGAAATATACTGTTATGTCAGGGTGTGAAATAATGAGAGTTTTAACTATTGAGAATGTAAAAAAGGTTGAAGCAATTGCCAATGAAAGCGGTATTTCCTATTTACAGCTTATGGAAAATGCAGGCTCGTATTGTGCAAGGATTATCCGTAAAACCTTTGAGAAAACAGACAAGAAAAACGTGCTTATTATCTGTGGTAAAGGCAAAAATGGTGGTGACGGATTTGTAATCGCAAGAAAGCTTCACGAAAACAATTACAATGTAACCGTTATGATGGCAATGGGACTTCCCAATGACGATATTTCTTCCGAAATGTTATCGCGTGTAAGGGCTTTGAATATTCCTGTTGTATATTATGATAATAAGGGAACAACAGATAAATATTTTTATAATGCAGAGATTATTGTGGATTGTATTTTTGGAATTGGTTTCCACGGTGAGCCTGATGCTAACATTCAATCATTGTTTTCAAAAATAAATTCATCCTCTGCAATGGTTGTAAGTATTGATATTCCAAGTGGACTTGAGGGAGATAGCGGGAAAATTAACGGTATAACAGTTGTTGCTGATATAACTGTTGCAATTCTCACATTAAAGCCTGTTCATGTGCTGAAACCATCTTTAGATAATTGTGGTAAGGTTATTTTAGCACCAATCGGTATTCCTGACAGATGCTTCAGCAGAATTAAAGCAACTCTTTTCACCGTGAATACTGAAGAAGTAAAACAATTCTTCACAAAGAGAGAATCCACAAGTCATAAAGGGACATTCGGTACTGTTCTCGTAATAGGTGGCAGTTATGAAATGCCCAATGCCGTATATTTCGCATCTCAGGGTGCTGTAAATTGTGGAGCAGGACTCGTTAAGGTTGCATTTCCGTCAGTTATGTATGGTGCAATTGCTCCTAAAACTTATGAGCAGACTCTTGTACCTCTTGAGAGCAATAAATCAGGACGAATTTCACAGAATTCATTAAAACGAATTGAAAAAGAAATGAAAAAAGCCTCTTGTGTGCTTATTGGCTGCGGTATGGGAAAAGATGAGGATACAAAAGCAGTTACAAAGTTTGTTATTGAAAATTCGGAAGTGCCTGTAATCATTGATGCAGACGGAATAAATTGCCTTAAGGACAATATAGATATAATAGACAATGCGAAAGCACCTGTGATTTTAACACCTCATCCAAAGGAAATGTCGAGAATTGCCAATGTAACAGTTGAAGAAATTCAAGAAAACAGAGGTGCAGTTGTCAAGGCATTTACCAAAGCACATAATTGTATTCTCGTTTTAAAGGGTGCATCAACTCTTGTCGGCAGTTCTGCTTATGAAGATATGTATGTTAATTCTTCGGGGAATGCAGGTATGGCAACAGGTGGCAGTGGTGATGTGTTGAGCGGTATAATTGCATCGTTTATCTCTCAAGGTGTTGATGCTTTCAGAAGTGCCGTTGCAGGTGTTTATATTCACGGTATGGCAGGTGACGATGTTACTGAAAAATACTCTATGATGGGAAATACACCATCACTTATATTAAAGGAGTTGCCAACAACCCTCGGTAAAATAGAAAAGGTATAATAATGAAAAAGTTTCTTTGTATTTTTATCTGTATTTTGCTTTTTGCAGGATGTGAGAAAAATCCAAAGGAAGTTAAAAATGAAATTCCCGATTTTTACGGATTCAGAACGGATGTTAAAACAGTAGTCAATAATGTGAATATTTCGGCAAATGCTGAATATACAGAATTATATGGGCTTGTCCTGACGTTTGCGTCTCCTGATTCTGTAAAAGGAATGAAAATAATAATTCAGGATAACGAATGCGAAATCATATATCATTCGTTGTCCTTTTTTATTCCGATTAACAGTATGCCATTTGATTCTCCTTGTGTAAGTCTGAACGCTTGTGCTAAAAATGCAAAAACTGCAAAAATCGAAAATGATTATTATTCCTATTCCTTTGATGGAAATACGTATCACTTATATGTTAATGATGAAACAAAGTGCTTTGAGAAGATAACCGTCAATGAAAATGTGATTATTACATTTGAAAATTTTCAGTTTTTATACGGGACAGACTGATTGAAAAAAGAATAGTATGTATTACTCCCTGATTTTTTTACCTTTCATGTTTATTTCTACAAAAACAAGGTAAAAATATGAATGTAAGGAGTGATACAAAAAATGAATATAAAAAGAGGGGACATATATTACGCCGATTTAAGTCCTGTTGTAGGCTCTGAACAAGGTGGAGTCAGACCTGTACTTATAGTGCAAAACGATGTAGGAAATAAATATAGTCCTACTGTAATTGCTGCAGCGATTACAAGTCAGCAGGATAAATCAAGAATGCCGACGCATATAAATGTAAACGGAGATACCTGCGGACTCAGCAAAGACTCCGTCGTTTTGCTTGAACAAGTGCGAACAATAGATAAACAGCGACTAAAAGAACGAATGGGAAATCTTTCAATAGCCGATATGAATAAAATCAATAAAGCATTAACAGTTTCGTTCGGTTTAATATAATGATTGTAGGGGACGATGCCCACATCGTCCCGAAATTATTTATAAACAAAATGTGAAAAAAATATTAATTTTACATAAAACACTTGACCTTTTACCAAAATATGGCTAAAATATAATTAGCACTCGAAACAAGAGAGTGCTAAAAATGTATTTATTAACTTTCAGGAGGTAATATAAAATGACTATTAAACCACTTGCAGACAGAGTTGTACTCAAGTCTTGTGAAATGGAAGAAACAACAAAGAGCGGTATCGTTCTCGCTGCTTCTGCACAGGAAAAACCACAGGTTGCTGAGGTTGTAGCAGTAGGTCCGGGCGGACTTGTTGACGGTAACGAAGTAGAAATGTATGTTAAGGTTGGCGATAAAGTAATTATCGGCAAATATTCGGGACAGGAAGTTAAGATGGATAAAGAAGAATATACAATTGTCCGTCAGTCAGAAATTCTTGCAATTGTTGAATAAGGGAGGGCTTACTAATGGCTAAACAGATTATTTACGGTGAAGAGGCAAGAAAGGCCCTTCAGAATGGTATTGATAAATTAAGCAATACAGTTAAAATCACACTTGGACCAAAAGGCAGAAATGTAGTTCTTGACAGAAAATACGGCGGTCCGCTTATCACTAATGACGGTGTTACAATCGCAAAGGAAATCGAGCTTGAAGATGCATTTGAAAATATGGGTGCACAGCTCGTTAAGGAAGTTGCAACAAAGACAAATGATGTTGCAGGTGACGGTACAACAACTGCTACACTTCTTGCTCAGGCACTTGTTCGTGAAGGTATGAAGAACGTTGCTGCAGGTGCTAACCCAATGGTAGTTAAAAAGGGTATGAAAGCAGCTGTTGACGCAGTAGTTGACGAAGTACTTAAAAATGCAAAGCCTGTTGCTTCTTCAGAAGATATTGCAAGAGTTGCAACAGTATCTGCTGCTGATGAATTTGTTGGCGAACTTATTGCTGATGCTATGGCAAAGGTTACAGCAGATGGCGTTATCACAATTGAAGAATCAAAGACAAGCGAAACATACTCTGATGTTGTTGAGGGTATGCAGTTTGACCGTGGTTACATCTCACCATATATGGTAACAGATACAGATAAGATGGAAGCAGTTATTGATGACGCACTTATCCTTATTACAGATAAGAAAATCGGTAACATTCAGGAAATTCTTCCACTTCTTGAACAGATTGTACAGTCAGGTAAAAAGCTTGTTATCGTTGCTGAAGATGTTGAGGGTGAAGCACTTTCAACTCTCCTTGTAAACAAACTTCGTGGTACATTCACTTGTGTTGCTGTTAAAGCACCAGGTTTTGGTGACAGAAGAAAAGAAATGCTTCAGGATATCGCAATCCTTACAGGCGGTCAGGTTATCACATCTGATTTAGGTCTTGAACTTAAAGATACACAGCTTATGCAGTTAGGTCGTGCAAAGCAGGTTAAGATTTCAAAGGAAAATACAATCATTGTTGACGGTGCAGGTGACCAGGATGCAATTAAGGGCAGAATCGGACAGATTAAAGCACAGATTGCTGAAACAACATCAGACTTTGACCGTGAAAAGCTTCAGGAAAGACTTGCAAAGCTTGCAGGCGGTGTTGCAGTTATCCGTGTAGGTGCTGCTACCGAAACCGAGATGAAGGAAAACAAGCTCCGTATGGAGGATGCTCTTGCAGCTACCAAGGCAGCAGTGGAAGAGGGTATCATCGCAGGCGGCGGTTCCGCATATATCCACGCTTCCAAGGAGGTTGCTAAGCTCGCAGCATCCTTAGAAGGCGATGAGAGAACCGGTGCAAACATTATTCTTGCGGCACTTGAGGCTCCGCTTCGTTGCATCGCAACCAATGCCGGTCTTGAGGGCTCCGTAATCGTAAATAAGGTAAAGGAGCAGCAGCCGGGTATGGGCTTCAACGCTCTGACCGAAGAGTATGTAGATATGGTGAAGGAAGGCATCCTGGATCCGGCAAAGGTTACCAGAAGTGCTCTTCAGAACGCAACCAGCGTTGCTTCTACTTTCCTTACTACCGAGTCTGCTGTGGCAAACATTAAGGAAGATGTACCGGCTATGCCGGCTGGCGGTGCCGGCGGCATGGGTATGATGTAAATTTCATAGGAAATTACAGAGCCTCGGGGACAATAGGTTCCCGGGGTATCTGCATATTAAAAAGGAGAAGGTGAATCGGATGAACGATTTATATACGGAAGCAAGTGTAAAGAAGAAAGTTACAATAATGGATACCTTTATTAAGGTGATAACGGTATTTGTTGTAGCAGTTTTACTGGCGATAGGATTTTTGTTCGGACAGACCTTAATCGGACTTCTGGGTGCGGTGGGGCTTGTGTTTGCATATTATCTGATACCGCGTCTCAGTGTGGTGTACGAATATGTATTTTGTGACGGTCAGCTGGATTTTGATAAGATTATGGCCGGCGAGAAGAGAAAGCATATGTATCGTCTGGACTTTGAACAGGTACTGATTATGGCTCCGGCAAATTCACATGCACTGGACAGTTATAAGAGCAATCCGGCGGCAAAGAAGTTGGACTTCACTTCTTTGGAAAAAGACCGCAAGGTATATTGCATTGTAGAATCTTCGGGAGATATCCAGACTTTGGTGTATTTCGAGCCGAATGAAAAGATGATTTCTTATATTAAACAAAAGGCTCCGCGTAAAGTATCGGAGTACTAAACAAAATGTTGGGGCTGTCGCAGTGCATGCGCGGCCCCACTCTTGCGTATTAAGTGCATTCTAAGGAATAGTTGCTGCCGACTTATCTGTTTTTCTCAAAGCGCAACGCTTCGTCAAACTTCCTCTAACCGGTTCTAAACGT
>CALCTT010000078.1 GCA_937906895.1 uncultured Clostridia bacterium
GGCTTCTCCTCGAGGAGAAGCTGTCTGCGAAGCAGACTGATGAGGTGTAGGTTGCGATAGCAACCGTTAAATATCAATACGAAACTACAAATACGAAACTACACTTCCACCTCATCCGTCACCTATGGTGACACCTTCCCCTCAAGGGGAAGGCAACAGCGCTATAACCTCCAATTTGTTAAAGACTATCAAATCTCCGATAGTCTTATTTTTTTGTTTACATCTTTGTTTGTACTTGGTATAATTAAGAAAAAAGACTTTCATAAAGTGGGGATATTATGGAAATAGATTTAAGGGAAATTAAAAAACTGCAAACACTTAAAGGCTGGGGAACGTCTGCTTGCTGGTGGAGTCAGTATTGTGCTGATGAAAAGACGGCAGAAGAAATTGCGGAGCTTTTATATGGCGATTCGGGTCTTGGACTTAATATTTACCGTTATAATATCGGTGGTGGCACTGACCCTGAAAACTGTCGTGTTACTAATCCTTGGAGAGTGACGGAGAGCTTTTATAAATATGACCGTGAAAAAGAAGAGGGCGAATACGATTTTACTGCAGATAAAACTGCTGTCAGTATGATGAAACGATGTCTTGAAAAAGGCAATGTTGATACGCTTATTGTTTTTGCAAATTCACCTCATTATGCACACACTTCAACGGGACAAGCATCAGGCAGTCTTTTGTACCATACCTGTAACTTGCCAATGTCAAATTACAGAAAATTTGCAGATTATTTCTTAACTTGTACTCAGGCACTTATTGATATGGGATTTCCTGTTAAATATGTGAGTCCAATCAATGAGCCTCAATGGAAATGGGGCGGAAGTTATGTGTGGCAAGAGGGCTGTCACTACGAAACAGAAGAAATGGTTATGGTTTATCACATTTTCGCTGAAGAAATTCTCAAAAGAGGAATGAATGTGAAACTCTATGGCCCTGAAAGTGGCGAAATGATGGGGCTTACTCCTGAATACATAAAGGCAATCGTGGAAGACGAAACCATTATGAAAGTAATGGATGTTTTTGCTTATCATTCATATCATGACGACAATAATCCAAAGATTCGTCTTGATTTTAAAAAGGAAATTGTTGAAAAATATCCGCAGTTTCGTTTTGATATGAGTGAATGGTGCGAATTGCCGAATAAGAGCCATACAAAGAATTTTAAAGGTGCGTTGATTACTGCAAGGATTATCGGGCAGGATTTAATTTATGCAGGAGCAGAAAGCTGGACCTCCTGGGTTGCAGTTAATCAGTTTTCAATCAAAGAAGACGGAAATGACTATTCTGATGCTACAATTACTGCAACAAACGATTTTAGTGAATGGTATGTAGCACGAAGATACTGGGGATTTGCCCATTTCGCAAAGTTTATTCCGGTTAATTCAGTTTGTCTTGATAACGGCTATTTCCCTGATGAAAATAATGATTTCAATGTTTTTTCTTTCTTAACACCAAACGACGAAACGGTAACTGTTGTTGTAAATGAAGGTGATGAAAGAATTTTTACAATTGACGGAAACTTTGCTGAAATGAAGATTATTCAATCTGTTGACGAAGATTATCTCAATGAAGTTTACAATGGTGAATTTAAAGACACAATCACAGTAAAACAGAACAGTATTCTAACGGTGATTATGAAATAAGGGTTTTGTTATGAGCTTAATATCATCTTTTTTAACAATTAAAGAATATTCAGGTGACGAGGCAATAAATCTTGCACACTTATCAAAAATTGCAAAAGACCCTTTTGCAAAGATGTTAAAAGAGGGTAAAAGCCGTTTTTTCGCAATAGTTGTTTTAAATAAAACGTTGGGAAGAATAATTCTTTTTACCGATTTGGAAGATAAGGAACTTGCTGATGGCAAAAGTGTTTGTTATTTTTCAAACCTTTGGGTGCATCCAAAATTACGAGGACATAAAATCGGTTCAAAATTAGTGCGATTTGTGGAAAAAGAAGCTAAGAAAGATGGCTTCGAGTTCCTCGCATTGGGTGTTGATACAGACAATGATAAGAATATCAACATATATAAGCACCTTGGATACAGTGATGTTATAAAAAACAAATCGGAGAGTGTATTTGTCAAAGATGATAACGGCAGTTTTGCACCTATGAAAGAATATTTTGTGGTGATGAAAAAATTATAATGGAGAAAAAATTATGTATTATCCTAATCCTTTTATACCTGAACGCGCAGACCCATATGTTACTAAAGGACCTGACAGATATTATTATTTTACTGCAAGTTATCCTGCTTATATGAATGTTGATGCAGGTTATGACAGAATAATACTACGAAAAAGTGCAACAGTAATAGGTCTTGCAAATGCAGAAGAAGTCACAATATGGCAAGCTCACAATGAGGGTGTTATGTCAAAGCATATATGGGCACCTGAAATTCATTACATAGGCGGAAAATGGTACATTTTCTTTGCTGCAGGTGAAAAAGAAGCAATATGGAATATCCGTCCGTTTGTGCTTATGTGTGAGGGACAAGACCCGATAAACGACAAGTGGATTGAAATGGGCAAAATGCAAGCAAGTGATGGTGACAATAGGTCATTTACAGAGTTTTCACTTGATATGACATATTTCGAGAACAACGGTAAGCATTATCTTGTTTGGGCAGAAAAACTTGATGACTCATCACTTTTTATGGCAGAAATCAATCCTGAAAAACCTTGGAAACTTATTAACAAACCAATTCTTCTTACAAAACCTGAATACGATTGGGAAAAAGTTCGTTTTGCAGTAAACGAAGGACCTGCAGTTCTTAAAACTGAAGATAAGGTCTATGTTTTCTTTTCTGCATCAGGTACAGGTGCGGAATACTGTATGGGAAAAGTTTTTGCTGGCAGAAATGCTGATTTAATGGATGTTAGCAACTGGACAAAGGACAGTGAACCTGCTTTGCAGACAAGTGATTTAACCGACCAGGCAGGTCCGGGACACAACAGCTTTGTTGTTGATGAAAATGGAAATCAGTTAATAGTTTATCACGCAAGACCTTTTTCACATTTCGACAAAAAATGCGGAACATATTGTGATGAACCACTTTATGACCCGTGTCGTCATGCAAGAGTAAAATTGGTCAAATTTGACGAAAATGGTGTGCCAAATCTCAAGTAATTTTACTTGACAAAATATAGTGCTGATTGTATAATTTAATCACAAGATATAGTTGGTTTGCGTAACTGACGGATTTTGTGGGTTACCACAAGGGAACGCGAACTGCATTAAGCCGACCGTCTGGGCAATTCAACTTATTTTTTCAGTTGAATTGCTCATTTTTGTTTTCTGATATTTACAGGAGGAAATCTATGGAACACAACAATTGGAACGGATTTGTAAAAGGCGTGTGGCAGGATGAAATCAATGTTCGTGATTTCATTCAGCTTAATTATAAAGAATATAAGGGTGACGACTCATTCCTTGAGAGTGCAACTCCTCGTACTGACTCTATGATGAAAAAAATCAATTCCCTTTTCGCACTTGAAAGACAGTATGGCGGTGTTCTTGATATTGATACTACAACAGTATCTTCACTTACAAGTTATTTACCCGGATATGTTGACAAAGCAAACGAACTTATTGTTGGTTTACAAACTAACAGACCATTAAAAAGAGGTGTCAATCCTTTTGGTGGTATGCGAATGGTTCGTCAGGCTTGTGAAGCTTACGGGTATCAGTTAAGTGATAAGGTTGAAGAAGAATTTAAATTCAGAACAACTCATAATGACGGTGTTTTTCGTGCTTATACTGACGAAATGCGTGCAGCTCGTAAATGTCATGTAATCACAGGACTTCCTGATGCTTATGGTCGTGGACGAATTATCGGTGACTATCGTCGTGTAGCCCTTTACGGTGTTGACAGACTTATCGAAGAAAAGAAAAAAGATAAGGCAGCAAGAGATAGCGGTAACTTCAATACTGACCAGATTCGTCTTTTTGAAGAGCTCTATCAGCAGATTGCATTCTTAGGTTACCTTAAAGAAATGGCTGCGATGTATGGATATGATATAAGTCAGCCTGCTAAAAATGCACGTGAAGCAATTCAATGGACATATTTTGCTTACCTTGGTGCTATTAAAGAACAGAATGGTGCTGCAATGTCACTTGGTAGAGTAAGTACATTCTTTGATATTTACATTGAACGAGATATTGCAAGAGGTATTCTCACAGAAAAAAGTGCACAGGAGTTAATGGACGATTTTGTAATCAAACTTCGTCTTGCAAGACACTTGAGAACTCCTGAATATAACGAACTTTTCGGTGGCGACCCGATGTGGATTACCGAAGCAGTTGGTGGTATGGGTGAAGACGGAAGAACTCTTGTTACTAAGAACAGCTTCCGTATGCTCAACACTCTTTACACACTCGGCTCATCCCCCGAACCAAACCTTACTGTTTTGTGGTCAACCCGTCTTCCTGAAAATTTCAAGAAATTCTGTGCAAAGGTTTCAAAGGATACAGACTCAATTCAGTATGAAAATGATGATGTAATGCGTCCTGATTACGGTGACGATTATGCTATTGCTTGTTGTGTTTCTGCAATGAAAGTCGGTAAGCAGATGCAGTTCTTTGGTGCTCGTTGTAACCTTGCAAAGCTTTTGCTTATTGCAATCAATGGTGGTTATGACACAACAAGTCAGATGCATATCGGTCCTCAGATGGATGTTATGGATATGGAAAAACTCGATTTTGATGCAGTTATGGAAAGATTCCAGATTTACATTGAATGGCTCAGTCACTTGTATGTAAATACAATGAATGTAATTCACTATATGCACGATAAATATGCTTACGAAAAAATTCAGATGGCTCTTCACGATACTGATGTAGAGCGTTTTATGGCTTTTGGTATTGCAGGTCTTTCAGTTGTTGCTGACTCCTTAAGTGCAATTAAGTTTGCAGAAGTAAAGCCTGTTAAGGACAGTGAAGGATTTATAACAGACTTCAAGACAACAGGTGAATTTCCTAAATACGGTAATGATGATGACCGTGTTGACCTTATTGCCAAGGATATGACACATCGTGTAATTACTGAGCTTCGTAAAACACCAACATACAGAAATGCAGTTCATACACTTTCTGTACTTACTATTACATCAAATGTTATGTATGGTAAAAATACAGGTGCAACACCTGACGGAAGACGAAATGCAGAACCTTTTGCTCCGGGTGCAAACCCAATGCATAACCGTGAAGAAAACGGTGCATTGGCTTCCCTTAACTCAGTTGCAAAAATCAGTTATGACGATTGTCGTGACGGTATTTCAAATACATTTTCAATCACACCTGAGGCACTTGGTCGTGATGATGACGAGAGAATAACAAATCTTGTTGCAATTCTTGACGGATATTTCGCAAAAATGGCACATCATATAAATGTAAATGTGCTTAACCGTGAAACACTTATGGATGCTTATGAAAATCCTGAAAAATATCCTAACCTTACAATCCGTGTTTCAGGATATGCAGTTAATTTCAATAAGCTTTCAAAAGCACAGCAGAGAGAAGTTATCAGCCGTACATTCCACGAGGCAATGTGATTATGAACGGACAAGTTCATTCAATACAGAGTCTTGGTACAGTTGACGGACCTGGTTTACGCTTTGTAGTGTTTTTACAAGGTTGTAATCTTCGTTGCAAGTGTTGCCACAACCCCGACACTTGGGAAATGCAGAGTGAAAAGACTTTTACAGCAGAAGAAATTGTGAAAAAAGCCTTGAATTATCGTGAATATTTCGGTGAAAAAGGTGGGATTACACTTTCGGGTGGTGAGCCACTTTTACAACCTGAATTTGCTTATGAAGTTTTTAAGCTTTGCCACGAAAACGGCATCAACACTTGCCTCGATACATCAGGTAGCATATTAAATGAGTCAGTTAAAAAACTCTTAACAGAAACTGACAGGGTATTGCTCGATATAAAATATACAGACGACGACTTGTACATTAAGAATGTTGGTTGTTCAATAAATAAACCAATGGAATTTTTAAAATATATCAACGAGCGGAAGATTCCAACAACAATACGACAGGTTATTATCCCGACACTGAATGACAATGAGGAAAACATTGCAAAACTCAACGGGATAGTTGAAAAATATCCTTGCATTGATAAGGTTGAACTTTTACCTTTCAAAAAAATCTGTCAGACGAAATATGACAGTATGAATATACCGTTTCCATTTGCACATATGGACACACCAACAAAGGAAACGATGGAAAAACTACGAAACAAGTTAATGAATAATTAAGGGTCTGCGACGCTTATTTATAATAATCGCAACGCAGTTCCGACAGTTTGCATTTAAATAGTGAAATTAATAAATTGAATATAATTTGGGGGATTTTATTATGCTTTCAGACATTCAAATTGCACAGCAGACACCTTGTTTACCAATCGTGGAAATCGCAAAAAAACTTAACATTGATGTTGATGACCTTGAACTTTACGGTAAATACAAAGCAAAGCTTCCACTTTCTCTTAATAAGAAATATGCAGACAGAGAAAATGGCAAGCTCATTCTCGTTACTGCTATTAATCCAACTCCTGCAGGTGAAGGTAAAACTACTATCACAGTAGGTCTTGGTCAGGCTATGAATAAAATAGGCAAAAATGCTTGTATTGCACTTCGTGAGCCATCAATGGGACCTGTTTTTGGTGTTAAGGGTGGTGCTGCAGGTGGCGGATATTCACAGGTTATTCCTATGGAAGACATCAACCTTCATTTCACAGGTGATATGCACGCTATTACTGCTGCAAACAACCTTCTTTGTGCTATTATCGACAACCATATGCAACAGGGTAATGAGCTTCGCATTGACCAGAGAAGAATTCTCTTTAAGCGTTGTCTTGATATGAATGACCGTGCACTTCGTAATGTAATCGTTGGTCTTGGCGGTAAAGTAAACGGTGTACCTCGTGAAGACGGATTTATGATTACAGTTGCAAGTGAAATTATGGCTATTCTCTGTCTTGCAACTGACATTGAAGACCTTAAAACAAGACTTGGTAATATCCTTGTTGCATGGACTCTTGATAACACTCCTGTTTATGCAAAGGACCTGAATGCAGTTGGTGCTATGGCAGCACTTTTAAAGGATGCTATCAAACCAAACCTTGTACAGACTCTTGAAAATACACCTGCAATTATGCACGGTGGACCATTTGCAAATATTGCTCACGGTTGTAACTCTGTTACTGCTACAAAACTTGCATTAAAACTTGCTGATTACTGTATTACAGAAGCAGGTTTCGGTGCTGACCTTGGTGCTGAAAAATTCCTTGACATCAAGTGTCGTTATGCAGGTCTTAAGCCTGAATGTGTCGTTGTTGTTGCTACAATCCGTGCTCTTAAATACAACGGTGGCGTTGCTCGTGCAGATTTACAGGAAGAAAATGTTGAAGCACTCAAAAAAGGTATCGTAAACCTTAAAACTCATATTGAAAATATGAGAAAATACAATGTGCCTGTTGTTGTTGCAATCAACAAATTCCATACAGATACAGACGCAGAAATTGCATATATCAAAGAATTCTGCGAAGAAATGCAAGTACCAGTTTCTCTTGCTGAAGTATTCGCTAAAGGTGGCGAAGGCGGTATGGACCTTGCAGAAAAAGTATGCGCAGTTATCGATGAAGGCAAAGCAGATTTCCAACCACTCTATGATGAAAAACTTCCAATCAAAGAAAAGCTTAACACAATTGCAAAAGAGATTTATCGTGCAGATGGCGTAATTTTCACAGCTGCTGCTGAAAAGGCAATCAAGGATATTGAAGCACTTGGTAAGGACAAACTTCCAATCTGCATTGCAAAAACTCAGTATTCATTGTCAGATGACCCAACAAAACTTGGTAAACCTGAAAACTTTACAATGACAGTTCGTGAAGTTAAACTCTCAGCAGGTGCCGGCTTTATTGTCTGCCTTACAGGTGACATTATGACAATGCCAGGACTTCCAAAAGTTCCTGCAGCAGAAAAAATTGATGTAGATGAAAATGGGAAAATTAT
>CALCTT010000079.1 GCA_937906895.1 uncultured Clostridia bacterium
GTTGGTATGGGAACAGACCCCTCAGTCTCGCTAACGCTCGACAGCTCCCCTTTCAGTGGAGCCGAGATAGTATCATAACCACTACAACATCCCGATAAACTCTAATTTGTCAAAAATATCCCCAACCTTTTCTATTGCAATATGCTTCTTGTTTTGGTAAAATAAATTAATATTCATTTTTGGCGGTGTCATAATGGGATTTGTGCCCTATAATTCAAGAGATTTGTTTTTTAAAGATAAATTCGGTAGCGTTTCAGCAGGTGAAAAAATTCATTTTCGCCTTTGTATGCCACGCTCTTTTTGTTGCAACAAAGCAATTTTGCTTATTCGTCGTGATGACGGACATTATGAGGAAAGAGATATGCTTTGGGCAGGTATGTGTGGTGATGATGCAGAAATCTGGGACATTCATACCGAAATAGAAAAGGAAGGTCTTTACTGGTATCACTTTGATTACTGTTCCTCTTACGGCAGAAGCTCTGTTCTTCAGACTGAAAACGGAATCGGTGGTTTTGCGGGTTCATATTCTGCACGAAAAGATTGGCAGTTGACTGTTACCGAAAAAGATTTTACAACACCTGATTGGATTAAAGGTGGTATCATCTATCAGATTTTCCCTGACAGATTTTATAACTCAGGAGAGGCAAAGAAAAATGTGCCAAATGACAGAGTTATGCGTACTGATTGGGGAAATGAGCCTGAATGGAGACCAACTGCTGAGGGAAAAGTTCTTAACAATGACTTTTTCGGTGGTGATTTAAAGGGTATTCAGGAAAAATTACCATATCTTAAATCTATGGGTGTAAATTGTATTTATTTAAACCCTATTTTTGAATCACATTCAAATCATCGTTACGATACAGCGGATTATGGCAAGATTGACCCTGTATTGGGAACAGAAAAAGACTTTAAAAACCTTTGCAAAGAGGCAAAAAAACAGGATATTCATATAATTCTTGATGGTGTATTCTCTCATACAGGTGACGATAGCGTTTATTTTAACAAAAAAGGCAGATATGAAACTTTAGGTGCTTATAATTCGCCTGAAAGTCCATATTATAAATGGTATAAGTTTACAAATTATCCTGATAAATATCAAAGCTGGTGGGGATTTGAAACATTACCCGAGGTTATTGAAGAGGGAACAGAATACCGTGAATTTATCAATGGTAAAGGTGGAATTATAGAAAAATGGCTTAAAGCAGGTGCTGACGGATTCCGTCTTGATGTTGCCGATGAATTGCCCGACATTTTTATTGATGAGCTTCGCGCACGGCTTAAAGTTACAAAGCCTGATGCACTTCTTATGGGTGAAGTTTGGGAAGATGCTACAACAAAACACAGTTATGGCAGTCGACGTCGATACCTTTTAGGCAGTCAGTTCGATTCCGTTATGAATTATCCTTTTGCAAATGCTGTTCTCGATTTCTGTCGTAACGGAAAAGCAGAAGCATTTATGGAAACTGTAATGCAGATTGTGGAGAATTATCCGAAACAATGCCTTGATGTTATGATGAATCATATTGGTACTCACGACACTGAAAGAGCAATCACAAAAATTGCAGGTGAATCCTGTGAATATCGTGACCGTACTTGGCAATCAGCACATTTTCTTGATGATGAAAAATATGCAAAAGGTGTTAAACTTTTGAAATGTGCAGCTGCATTACAATATACTTTACCCGGTGTACCGTCTGTTTACTATGGTGATGAAGCAGGTATGCAGGGTTATAAAGACCCGTTTAACCGTGGTTGCTATCCTTGGGGAAAAGAAAATCAGGAGCTTGTTACTTTTTACAGAACAATGGGTGAAATCAGACGAAATAATAAAGTCTTTTGTGACGGATATTTCTCTCCCGTTTCCTCGATGCTTGGTTGTGTTGCATACCGTCGTCATAATGAAAATGGCGATATTATGATTATTGTAAACAGAAATGAACACTCAATAACATATCGTTTACCTGATTTTTACGCTAATGCAAAAACTCTTTATGGCGAAAAGGTTCAAAATGGAGAAGTTTATATTGACGGTTGTGGTTTTGTTATCCTTTCCTTGTAAAAATATTTGTGATATGATATTATTTAGATAAGAAAATATTTGGTGGTTAAAAAATGACTAAAACTTATGGTTACTTGTCAAAAAATCAAAGAATACTGTGGATTTGTCTTCGTGTAATTATTTTATGCTGGGGCATCTATGGCCTTTTCCATGGTTCAGTTGTTGAATTTTTAGAGGCTATTTTTGCAATCATTTTTACTCACCTTTGGGATTTCTTTCAGATTTTCGGAACAAAATCATTTATTATCGAAGTTGAAGCATCAACACAGACTATGCTTACACTTTTCATTTTTATCGGTGTTTGTGTTGGCTCAACAATCAACAACAGAACAACCTTTGAGCATTTTGATATTGTGACTCATTTTGCTTCAGGTGTTATTTCTGCTTGGTTCGGATATGATTTTGCAAATATTATTTATCGTAAGCGTGGAGATTTAGGCCCTGCTATGTCCTCGTTATTTTCAATAACATTTGCACTTGGAATTGCTGTCGGTTGGGAAGTTTATGAGTTTACTATGGACAGCCTTTACGGAATGACACTTCAAAAGGGTAATACTGATACAATGGTTGACTTCATCAGCTGTTCAATAGGTGCTGTAATTACAATGCTTTTAGTTGCTTTCCTCAGAAACGGAATTATCGGTAAAGACAAGGAAAATGTCAAAGAGCAACGCAGACTCGAAAATGAGAAGCGACTTTTAAAGGACAAGCTTTATAGGGAATACCTTGAATCAAAGGAGGAAACAGAATGAAAAAAATCATTTCATTGTTTCTTGTGACAATTATCTGTGTGTTGTCATTTTCTTCTTGTTCGGGTCCTGCAAAAGTAAGAGTCAACGGAACAAAAATAGATAATGAAGTGTATGCATATTTTGAGGATTTGTGTGACGAAAATGAAGCTGAAATTAAAAAAGCCATTTCAAGATATGTGACAATCAATTCAGAGTTTTACAATAGAAATTTATCATTAACTCCTGCACAAAAATCAGCTTTATCATTAAAAGTTGATGATTTGTGGCATTTGTATGGGATATACTACCAAAAAGAAGGAATTTCAAAACAGACATTATATAAAATTGAAACATCAAAGTTTTATGAGGATGTTTTGCTTGACTATTACTATGGTCAGGGCGGTGTTGAGCCTGTAAGTGAGGAAGTTATTAAAAAACATTTTAAGTCAAATTATATTGCTATTTCTTATGCAACAGAATATCTTTTCAATATTGACGAAACAGGTGCAACGGTACCGATGACGGATAATGAAAAAGCTACAATTATCAACGGATTTATAAAAGCAGAAACTCTTGTGAATACAAGCACACCTATCGAGGGAGCAATTGAAAAAGAGGTACATAATGCTCTTATCAATTCGTCTTATGACGGAAGTTTTCCAAGTGGATTTTACAAGGAAGTGGCAAATATAAAGGTAGGTTCTGCATCAACAGTTGTGCTTGATGATTATGCGTTCCTCGTTCAGAGAATAGATGTTTTTGACGAAACATATAATTATTACGACTCATACAGAACTCAATGCTTAAGAGAGCTTAAAGGCGACGCCTTTGACAAAATGGTTGACCAATGGTCACAAAGTTATATAGTTGAATAAAAAAATAAGGCAGAAAACTCTGCCTTGATATGCCTCCTTAGTTCAATGGATAGAATAAATCCCTCCTAAGAATTAGTTATAACAACCGCTTTTAACTAAAAAGCGATTGATACAATGTTAATTTTATACCAGTATTTTTAGGCGGTGCGAGATATGGGTTCAGTTCCCACAGGTGGCAAAAAAAACAATACGAAAAAACTTAATATAACTTGTCTGCCCTCTTAGTTTAATGGATAGAACAAGGTCCTCCTAAGACTTAGATATCGGTTCGATCCCGGTAGAGGGTGCCAAAAAGAGTTGTAAAACTTTAATTTTTTAAGGTTTTACAGCTCTTATTTTTTTTGCTTTTCTGCTAATGAAAATTAGCAGAAAAATTGCCTCTCAGCTAATAAAAATCGCCACTCTGCTAATATTGAGCATTAGCACCAGATAATTCTTGCTAAAACAAAGGCGATTGATGTCAGGTTAATACAGTATTTTTTGATGCTAAGTAATCCTTATTTAAGGCAAACTATAGTGAATATAATGTAATAAAACTAAATAAATTTTTTCTATAAAACTCAAGGAATCGTTGCTTCAGAAATGAAGAATAACGGTTCCTTTTTTTATTTGTGCAATTTTCACAAACTTTAAAAACTTTTCAAAGAAAGCTGATTTTGGGTTGTTTTTTTACCCTTCCCGTTCCCTTACAAGTGAGGGGTATTTTTCAAGCCTCTCAAATGGACCTTGAAAATTTAATATACAGGAAACTAAACACATCAGTTTCAACACGAGCTTTTCAGTTAGTACGCCACGACCTCAAGAGAGCGAGCGATAAAACTGTTCTGTAAATATTGAGTGGTTCTCAATAAAGCGATGACTGTTGAAGCCTATAATGGTACTCCTGCTTAGTCACAGGTCGAGCGTGATAAAACCGTCGCAACCGATGAAAGTAGCTCTGAGTTAACAACAGAGGGGTGAGATTCCCGTGGTGTAGAAAAACCAATCTACCGTTTTGTTTCTTCCCGGTAAAGCAGGGGGCGTTGAGAACAAATACTGCTTATACATAAGGTTTTATGATGTTGAGATATTTATATTCGAATTTTCTCCCCTTTGTGAACAGTTGATACCTGATACGAACAATTCATAGTCCGCTGCCCCGAGCGAACCGTTGGTTCCTGAAATCATATCGAACTTGTCATCAGAGGTTTGTTTGCGTGTGTGATGAACAAGCAACAGACAGATTCCGTATCGGTCAGAAAAGTTTTTGAGCTGTGCTTCTTAGGGTGAAAACTCTCCCGGCTTGAAAGAAATATATGCGTGGTAAGCAACAATGCAGTCGGTCTTTCCGTAAATTTCTTTGGTATCAATCATCTGCCTTGCGGTAAAGTCAGGGTCGCAGTTAATGCCGTTAACAAGTATTTTCTGCTCGTTTTCAAGAGTTGTTTTTTCTTCATTGGTTGCATAATGAAGCGCATCAATACAGTTTAATTATAAAGTGCTTAACTCATAAAACCTTATTTTTTCTGCTTATCTGAATTTTACATGCCGAAAAAATTCGGCACTATTATTTGTGGAAAGGAGTTACTTTATGAGAAGTGCAAAAGAAGCAGGTTGTTTTCCATATAAAAGTAAACTTGTATGTTTTATGGAAGTGTTTCCTGATGGAACAATAACTCAAATATTAACCGACCGTAACAGCCGTCAAAGTGCTTTATCAAATGCAATTTCAGGTAAAAGTAAAATCTTTGCTGTTTGGCCCGGTCAGTGGCGAAGCGATTTATTTATTATTGATGACCTCGATGAGTTATTTGATGCGTGGTGTGCTTAACACGATTAAGGTTTCTTCAACCACATTTTTAAGTAAAGGAGGAGTTTAATGATTACTACTGCAATCATTTACAACATCGGCAGAGGCTTGGCATTTAATGTTTTGCTTCCGCTTTGGTATGTGTTCAATCAGATTATCGGCATTTAGTTTGATTGAGAAAGAACATTTCTTTGAAGAGGAGGAATGTAATGTCGAATATATTCGCACACGATATTAGCAATTAATGTTTAGGAGGTATGCACTTGAATAAATGCAAAGTAATCGCAATAGCAAATCAAAAAGGTGGCGTAGGAAAGACAACAACAGCAGCAAATTTGGGAGCAGGACTTGTACGACAGGGTAAGAAAGTAATGTTAATTGATGCAGACCCGCAAGGAAGTCTTACTCTCTCTTTAGGTATTAAAAATCCCGATGAACTCGACTCAACACTCGCAAATGTTATGGAAAGAATTGTTGAGGATAAAGAGTTTGAATCGGGATTTGCTGTTTTAAGAACAGACGAAGGCATTGACCTTATGCCTTCAAACATTGAGCTTTCAGGAATCGAGGTTCGATTAGTAAATGAAATGAGCCGAGAAAGAGTGTTGAAAACTTATGTTGATAGTATAAGGGATAAGTATGATTATGTTCTAATAGACTGTATGCCCTCACTTGGTATGATGACTTTTAATGCTTTATGTTCGGCAGACAGTGTAATTATACCTACTACGCCGGAATTTTTATCTGCTAAAGGACTTGAACAGCTTCTCGGAACGATTAACAGAGTAAAAAAGAGAATAAACCCCGACCTTAAAATTGACGGCATCCTTATAACAATGGTCGATAATCGTACAAGGTTCGGCAGAGGTTTAGAAAGCCTTATAAGGCAACAGTATGGTAAATATCCAACTGTTTTTAATACCGTTATTCCCCGTTCAATAAGAGCTGTTGAAACAGCAGCAGAAGGCAAAAGCATTT
>CALCTT010000080.1 GCA_937906895.1 uncultured Clostridia bacterium
TTGAAAGGAATAATCAAATCAGGACGATATGCACCTGAAAACTGTCCTTTCATAACAACCTGATTTCCGCAATAAGGACAACTTGTAGCACCAGTTGCAGCATCTGCAACGATTTCACCGCCACATGACTTACAGGAATAAACGCTCATCCCGTCTGTTTCACCTGCACCCCATTGAGTTCCCTGTGTATTCCAGTTGAATTGCTCAACTGTGTTTACTTCTTCCTGTGGCATAGCAGTAATATCGAATTCAGTATCGCAGAAAGGACATTTAAGTTTCTGGACACCAACATCAAACTCAACTGCACCACCACAGCAAGGACATTTTTGTTCTAAAAGTGTTGACAAGGTTAATCAACTCCTTGTTTATTTATATTTCTCCATAATTATATAGATTTCAGTAAAAAAACCTTGACCTTTTTTAGGTAAATCACGGTCTGAACTTACCGAATAGAATTCATAATCTCCATAGGAAAAAGATATTGTTGTTATAGGTGCGTCAAGTAGTTGCATTTCACTATAAGGTAATTCACCCCAAGATAGAACTCCTCGTTCACTACAAATTTTGCGAATTTCTTCAATTGCTTCCTGAGGTACCGGGTGACTTATTTTTTCTTCTTCAGCACCGTTATAGGGCAAGTTATAATAACTGAACCACACTTCACCATTTTCATTTATGCTGATGGTAAGTCTTTCAGAGCCACCCTCCATACCTCCACCTGTGGAATATGAGCAGGATGTGATGGTATCGCTCATGTCACGAACCATACCATCTTTATCAGGAACATAAAACTTTGTTTTGTAATACCACACGCCAACAATACCCGCAATTAAAATTGCTCCTATGAGAATTGCAATAACTGCTGTTTTCATTTTACTGTTTATGTAAAATTACTGAATTTTTGCACCACAAGCACCACAGAATCCACCTGTTACAGGTGCTCCACAATATGGGCAATTCATTCCCTGTGCCGGTGCTTGCTGACCGTATGCAGGCTGCTGATTATAACCCTGATTCATTGGCTGATTGTAACCATTGTTCATTGGCTGGTTATATCCATTTGCAGGAGCATAGCCGTTGTTCATTGGCTGATTATATCCGTTTGCAGGTGCATAGCCGTTGTTCATTGGCTGATTAAAACCGTTTGCAGGTGCATAGCCATTGTTCATTGGCTGGTTAAAACCATTAGCAGGAGCATAGCCGTTGTTCATTGGCATACCATTGTTCATACCCATATTCATACCCATGTTAGGCATTGCCTGACCAGGTGTGAGAGTGTTGATAATTTCCATTGCCATCTGCTGGAAACGGTTGTATTCCATTGTACCCATACCTTCAACACGGAAGTTATTAAGTCTTACTGTGAAATCATCAAAATAAGGATGATTTACGATAAACTTAAGGTCGAAGTTGTAGTAATACTTATATCTTGGTGGAGTATAGCTTACTCTTTGACCATCTTTACCTGTTGTATAGATTTCATCTCTGTCTTCATCAACATCAAGACTGCAAGAGCTAATCTGTGAAAGCTGAATAACGTCAGGGTTTTCTTCACTCCAGTTACCTGGTGTTAAACGAGATACAACGAATGTACCGTTTCTCTGGTCAAGATAGATTTTTTTGTCTTCACCAAAAGTTCTTGTTGCACTAAAGCCTGCCAGAACACTTTTATTTTCTTCTCTGTAAGCAAGTTGCTGTTTAATCTGGTCAACAGTAGAATGTCTTCTCTCGTCGAAGAAAGGTGAAAGCTTCTTTGCACAATCTTTACAAAGATTACCGTCTTCAAGTTTTCTGTTGCCTAAAAGACCAATTTTTTCTCCACAAATGTCACAAAATTTCTTATCAAAAAGTCCCATAATAGTTTTCTCCTTTATTTATTTATTAATATATTTTTAATTATTTAACATCGTTAGTATCAAATACGTCGCCACATTCCGGACAGAATCTTGGCACATTATTCGGGTCTTCAGGTTTCCATCCGCATTTATCACATTGATAAAGAGGTGCCCCTGCAGGTTTTGGTGCTCCGCAATTCTGACAGAATTTACCTTTGTTTACTGCACCACATGAACATGACCAGCCTTCTTCCGCAGGTTTCTGTGCACCACAATTAGTACAGAATTTACCTGTTACAGTATTACCGCAAGAACAAGTCCATGAACCTTCTGCAGGCTGTGGAGCAGGTTTCTTACCACCACAGTTAGGACAGAAGTTACCTGTTACAGTATTACCGCATGAGCACTGCCAACCACCTTGTGCAGGAGCAGGTGCTGGTGCAGGTTGATTTACCTGCTGTTGTGCTACGCCCATATTGTAGAACTGCTGAGCAGCATTGAAGCCTCCGCCACCGCCCATATTATTCATAGCCATGCCCATACCCATAAAGCCTGCCATAGCACCGTTAGGGTTATTAGCAGCAGCCAATGATGATTCTGCCATCGCACCTGCCATCATAAATGGGTCAGAGCCTGTTTCAGCACGGTCTTCCATAGCCTTAATCTTTGCACGGTCTTCATCAGAAAGAGTAATCGGATTAAGAGCGATAGATTCAACAGAAATACCTCTGCGGTCTGTCCACTCAACTTTAAGTGCTTTATTAAGAGCATCTTTAAGCTCAACAGTGTGTGCAGGAATCTGTGCCGGACGAAGCTCTAATTCTGAAAGCATTGCAAATGCAGGCTGTAAAGCAGAAATGAACTCTGTTTTAAGCTGGTTGTCAATAGTTTCCTTTCTGTATTCGTCAGGAACATTGCCACCAATCTTTGTATAGAAAAGAAGTGGGTCAGTAATTATGTAAGAATATACACCACTGCATCTTACATCAACTGTACGACGTTTCCTGTTGTAAACAACATCAAACATAAATGGGTTTGGAGTACCAAACTTGTTGTCAATAATTTCCTTTGTGTTGATGTAGTAAACTCTCTGGTCTTTACCGGTGTCGCCACCGAAAGCAAAACGCTTACCTACTGTTTTAAATGTTTCCTTGATTGAGTCACCAAGCTTACCTGTAAAGATACTTGGCTCTGTTGATGTGTCATAAGTGAACTCACCGGGTTCTGCACAGAATTCAACAACCTTACCCTGTTCAACGATAAGCATACACTGTCCGTCAGCAACAGCGATACCTGAACCGTTTGAAATAACATTGTCGTGTCCCTTTGTGTTTGAAGAACGTCCGCCTACGCGCTTTTGTCCTTTCACAAGAAGAACATCGTTGTCAATTGAGTCACAATAGAAAAACTCTTTCCATTGGTCGGCAAGAACGCCACCGAGGGCACCCACACCAGCTTTAATAAGTCCCATATTTATTTCCCCTTTCAGAAATAGTTAATTAATTTATTTTTATCCCTTTGGTAAATTGCAATCAACAACATCTGTGATTACATAGCCAAACGGATTATTTGCATCAGGTTTTACGATTACAGCAATGCCTCTTTGTCTTTCAAACTCAACTCCGGGCGCTCTGTAATCGTCAACACGAATTTTAACGGAATATGTTCCGTCATCATTTTCTTGAACACCATAAAATTCATTGGTACTGAATCTTTCAAAAGCATGTGGCATTACAAGATATTTTTTTCCGGTGCTAAAGTGAGCAGCCACAAAGCTACTGTCTTCCGGAAGTTCAGGTGCTTGACCCTTAAAGGTTGGATACATAGCATTAAGATAAGCATCTGCTTCCCACTGGGTAAGACCAATCATATTGATATAATCTTCACCTTCAACTTCAAACTGGTTGAGAGTAACTGCATATGCCATAGTTTCATAAACAACTTCAGGAACATCCTTGATAAGCCTGTCGTTGTAGAAAACATCTGAAACAGCACGAGCAACGCAAAGTTTATAGAACACTGAATCTTCAGTTATTTCTTCAGGTACATTATCTTCTGCTACCATTTGCAACTCATTCACAACCCCAAAGCCATCCATAACCATATAATATTCAGCTTTCTTGCCCTTATACTCAGCAACAAGTCGATATTCAGGAATAGTTTCTGCACGATAGCACATAAACTCATAAATTTTATTTTTTTCTGTTGTGATTTCAAAATCCTTATCATAAGGTTCAAAATCATTAACTAAATCAGACCATCTAATAACTTCAAGTTTTACCTTAACACCATCTCTTGGTGCAACAAATCTAAATGATGGGGCATCAGCTCCATAGAAAAAAACTGTTTCTATCAGTTTGATTTCACCCGTTAATTCCTGATATTCTTTGGAATTTTGTTCAGGATAAAAAGTTATAAGCAGGTCATCACCGTCATCATTTTCTTTGTTAGCAACATCCTTATCATTCTGTTTCTTTTCTGTTGTAGATTCTGTAGGAGATGTTGTTGTTTCTCCACCATCGCCCTTATCACAAGCAGCAAAAGAAATAAGAAATGCAAAGCAAAGAATAACAGCAATGACTTTTTTAAACATTCTCATTGTTATTTCCTCCTGTTTTTCTTTTAGGAATAACTGTTTTTGCAGAATACGGATTTTTATTTTCCTTTTTGATTTCAGGAGTATTACTTGCTCTTGAAACCCAACATAAAAATGCTGTATAAAGGGCAATTATGGAAACCCATATAATCATTGCACCGATAAACCACCAAAGGGAGATGTCAAGTGCAAAATGGATTGCTAATAATATCCATGCAGGAATTGTCCACTCAAGATTGAATATCAGATTAAATCCCAAAGCTATGAAAAAGCCACCATTACTCCTGAATCGTTTTCTTTTTTTCATATTCTTATAAAATCACAAGTCTGCCGGTAATTTCACGGTCAAGATTCTGATGATTTGAAAGATATTCATCGAAAATACCACGGCAAGATGTTGAAATTACAACAGGTTTTCCGTTCTCGGACACTTCATCAAGTGAAATTGCGAAGAAATCTTCTAAATTATTAAAATGGAACTGCTGAAGACCAACTTTATAAATCTTATTATCGTCAATAGGTTCACCGTTAAAATCAAATCTTGTGTATTCATGAGTAGCACGGTCATATGTAACTCTCAATCCTGTTGACAACTGATAAAATTCACAATGCTCTCCAGCCCAAACTCCGTCACGAACCATATACTTAATCATTCTCTTGAACTGTGCACCTGTAACTTTAATCATATATGCAGCATCATCATAAGGGAAGCATTCACAAAGGTCAGAGAAAAGAACAATCGGTCCCAACTCTGTACTGCGGACACTACCTGAACCCAAAAGCATAATATCAAGTCCCAAACTCTCACGCATAATGTCTGAAAACAAACCGCCAAGAGCTGTTTCCTGTGTTCGTTCAGGATGAGTAAGCTGTTTCTTTAATCTTGTTACAAGACGGCTATATTTTACATCAGTTTTTTCTTTATAAAATTTGAGTATTTTTTCAAGGGCTTCATCACGAGGACAATGTTCTTCGTTAATCGGAACTGTCTTCCAAGTAAAACTATCGATACAGTTGTTATCTGTATCAATCATAATATCAAAGCGACCAATCTGGTCTGTTCCTGTACCTGCCTGAACGATAACAACATCATTTACAATAGCAGGTTCATCAATAAATGTATGTGAATGACCACCAACAATCACATCAACACCCCAAGCAGGGTCGAGTTGTGCAGCAAGTTTTTTATCCTCCTCGAAGCCGATATGTGTAAGAAGAACTGTAAAGTCGATGTCAGTTGCATTGTATGCATTACAGATTTTTCCTACTTCTTCTGCTGCCTCGTAAGTATCAACGAAAGTACCGATAATACCATCATTTTTTGTCTGTGAAAGAACCTCTTCAGTAAGAATACCTATAAAGAGAATTTTCATTCCGTCAATTTCGATAATCTGATGAGGTTTGAAAAGTCTTGCACCATTTGTCTTGATATGTAAGTTAGCATTGATAATCGGGAACTTTGCACATTTTTCGATAAAGAGCAAGTGAGCAATACCATAGTCAGTTTCGTGGTTACCCAATGTCACAACATCAGGAGCCAACATATTCATAATTTCGATAGTTGAAATACCCTGAAATTCAGAGTCAATAACTGAACCACGAAACATATCACCTGCTATACAATAAAGAGTGTTTTTTTCTTCATTTCTTACCTTATTAACATAGCCTGAAAGCATTGAAACGCCACCAACAAGGTTTTCGTCAACCTCTTCTGCAAGGAAATCGCCGTGCATATCATTTGAGTGCAATAAAGTAAGCTTCTTTAAGTTTTTCATTTTAATCACCTTAATCCATTTTTAGAATATCAAAGGCATATTTTCACCATTCTGTTATATTCCACTTTAATTATATAAAACATTAAAGGAGAATACATTGTACTTTAGTGCAGAAATGCAAAAAACGGCAGATTTCTCTACCGTCTTAAATTATTTAATTAGTATTATCTATACAAATAAACCATAGTACATATCGTTTGAGTGTAACAAAGTAAGGTCCTTTACATTATTAATGTTATTTCTCGTTATCCGCACATTTTTTGCAACAAAATCCGCCATTTAAGTTTTTACCGTAAACCGTACAGTCATCACAAACCATATCTCCGCATATTTCACATCGGTTCAATTCATACAAAGCTTCAATATTAGCCCTCTCAAAAGCTCTGTCGTGGTCTGTCGCATAAATAATATCCCTTGCTTTTTTCACGTCGCTATTCAAAAGACTTATTTCTTTAAAGCCTGATACAAACTCAAGCACAGGTGGTTTTATTGCTTTTCCGCAACAATCACAATAAAATTCAAATTCGAACTGCTTTAAAGTTGATATATCCGAAAAATCCTTTGTAACCGGTTTAAGCATAATAAGAATCCTCCATTAAATAATATTGAAAGAGAGTTTTGCCGTTGAAAGAAATGCTGATAATACTTTTTCTAACTCTTGCACCCAACTGCATTTATTCACATCTTAATTCTAACAAATATAAATCAATTGCACAGTGTACTTTAGTGCAGAAATGTAAAAAACGACAAGATTTTTTTCCTGTCGTTTTTCGAAAATCATATTAACTTAAAGAGTTCGTCCACTATTTCTTTGGCAACAGCCATTTTATAAGCAAAACGTGTTGGTTGAGGTTCAAGGTCAAGATAAAAATCATATATCTTATCTTTTGTGCTGAATGCAAACCATACTTGTCCAGGTACTGAAGCTTCAGCATTTGCAGGGTCAACATTACCCATTGAACCTGTTACACCAACACCGATATCAGCATTGTATGTTTTACGACAAGCATCAGCCATAGCACAAGCGGTTTCTTTTGAATAAACTGAATATTTATCGATTATTTCTTCCGGTACTCCCTGCTTTATTTTTGCTTCGTTACTATATGTGACAAAAGCACCTTTCATAATTCCCGATGCACCTTCTGTATCTGTTATAAGAGATGCAATCTGTCCTGATGTGCAACTTTCCATTGTTGTGATTGAAATGTTTTTTTCTCTCAATGTTTCAGTAAGTTTTTGGTAATCATTTCTGATTTCCTGTTCATTATATATCTTCACGGTAAATCTCTCCTTTTAGAATATTATACCCATCTTACTTCATTGTATCATCGTACTTTAGTGCAGAAAGTAAAACCGGTTTAACTTTGCACAAAAACCGGATTACTCTCTGCCGTCAAATGTTTATTGAACAAGTCATAAATACCTCTTATTTTTTAATTCTTCATAAAATTCATAAGGTATTGTGAGATTACCTTTGCCTACACCCATTGAAATATCAGGCTTGTTATCACCGTGAAAATCACTGCCACCACTCTGGAGCAGACCGTGTTTTTCGGCAAGCATCTGTGCCGTTTTCTGTGTTTCTTGGTCGTATTCGGAGTATATGGTTTCCATTCCCACAAGACCGTTGCGTTTTGCCAAATTAAGAAACATATCAACTTCGTCAGTATTCATTCCAAGAAACGGATGTGCACATACAGGTACAGCACCTATTGAGCTGAGATATTGTATGATTTCAAGTGCTTTAAACCTTTTGGATGGTGTATAAAACTGACCATCAGAAGATAAGACCTTAGCGAAAGCCTCATTTATACTTTCAAAATATCCTTTTTCAACGAGTGCTTTTGCTATATGGGCTCGGTTGATATATGCTCCGGCATTTTTGGATTTTATCTCGTCATAATCAATCATATATCCCCCATTACGAAGATTTCTGACAAGATTTTCGTTGCTCTCCTCTTTAAAAATCTTTATTCTACTCATCATTTGGGAAATTTCATCAAACTTTTCTTCCGGAAGAAACAAGCCAAGGATATGTCGCTCTTTGTTATTAAATTCGGTAGAGATTTCAATTCCGGGTATGGTAATAACATCACTGTTTTTACCTGCATTAATAAAATCTTTCAGTCCGGCAACGGTATTATGGTCACAGAGTGCAACAGCAGAAATATTCTCCTTTTCGGCAAGTCGAACAAGTTCGGCAGGAGTCAATGTACCGTCGGAAAACGTTGAGTGAACATGAAGGTCACATATCATAATATCACTTCCTTATTTCTTCAATTATTATAACACTGGCTTTGAGTTTGTGAATTGTACTTTAGTGCAGAAAAATAGCAGGGTTTTTACACCCTGCCACCATAAAATATTCTTCTAATTACTGAACTTTAAACTGCTTTGCGAGACCTGAATCCTGCCATGTATCATAAGCTTCAACTTCAACAGGTGAATCAGATGTGAGAATGTATGTATTAGAAACTGTGACTGTCTGACCGGGTTCTACAGTTTTTGAGAATGCAAGGTCTGAATCACAAAGTTCATTTGACTGACCTTCTACAAGCTGGATACCATCCTGATAAACTCTGAGGTCAACTGATTTGAAAAGGTCTGTTGAATCTTCAAGATTGTTTGTGAATTCAAAATAAACTCTGATAAGTTTTGTATCTCTTACGCCATCAACAAATTCAGCATTTTTAATTGCAAAACCGTTCTTAACATCTCTATTATAATAGTCTGTGATTGTGCCACTTTCTGACCAACCATTGTTGAAATCAGGAGCTGCAATTTCCTTTGCTACAAATGCTTCTTTTGGTGCACCAGGAAGTGCTGCAAGGTCAAGTTCATAAGTAAGCACTGCGTTATCTGTATTATGTGCTGTAACTTCAAGTGCAACCTTACCTGTTTCAGCATTAAGTACATATTCACCAACGCAACGGATTGTCACACCCGGACGAACATTTTTCTTATGGTTTTCAACTTCAGCAACATCCTCACCATAAACGGCTCTTGTATCATCAAGTTCTTCCCCGTTCTGAGTAAGTGTAATATCATTTTTTTCGTCAGTAAAGCTTGTTGTGTAGCTTGATTCCTTATTTGTGAAATCAAAGTAAACACGAATAGCCTTTTCGCCATCTTCATCATCAAAGAGTTCTGCACCAACAAGTGCGAGTGCAAATGCACCTGATTTGTTTGACCATTCACCCTTTGCAAGAGATGTATCCTTTGGAGCTTCTGTTGTCTGTTCTGCATCATTACCTGATGGTGTTTCGCCACCATTGTTGTCTTTGTTTCCGCCACATGCTGCAAGTGT
>CALCTT010000081.1 GCA_937906895.1 uncultured Clostridia bacterium
TTTGCGACAAGGGCTTCAACGATGTTGAAATGCTCAAATCATTCAACCTTTCAGGTTCAAAGATGGGTATGCACCTTGACTCAAACAAAGTTGTAGGCGTTGACGCTTCAACAGGTTCACTTGGTCACGGTCCATCAATCGCAGCAGGTACAGCACTTGCAGCAAGACTTATGAACAAGGATTTCCTTACTTATGTAGTTACCGGTGACGGTGAGCTTGGTGAAGGCTCATGTTGGGAAGGCTTTATGACAATGAATCACTATAATCTTTCTAACTGTATCGTATTTATCGACCGTAACCACAATATGATTGACGGTAACACAGAAGACATTATGAAGCTTGAACCACTTGCTGACAAGATGACATCGTTCGGTTTCAATACAATCGTTGTTGACGGTAACAATATCGGTGAACTTTGTGATGCAATTGACGTAGCAATTGAAAGAGCAAAGACACCACAAGCTCCTACTTGTATTCTTATGGATACAAAGAAGGGCGCAGGTATCAAGTCAATTGAAGGCGACTACACATGGCACTATGGTGCAATCGACGATGCAATGTTTGAAAAGTTCAACAAAGAACTTGACAGCGACTACGCAGCAAGAGTTGCAAGAGCAGAAAAGGAGGGTAAATAATTATGGCAGGCGGATTTGTTTATACAGCAGTTGACCAGACTGCACTTTCTACAGCAGAAATTTACGGTAAGGCACTTGCCGACATTATTTTAAAAGACCCTAAGGTTGTTGCTATCACAGCTGACCTTGCAAAATCAACAAAGCTTGGTGACGTTTTAAAGGTGTGTCCTGAAAGAGTTATCAATGTTGGTATCGCAGAACAGGATATGTTCGGTGTTGCAGCAGGTATGGCAAGAGCAGGTATGATTCCATTCCTTTCAGGTTTCTCTGCTTTCACATCAATGCGTGCTTGTGACCAGCTTCACACAGACATCTGTTATCAGAATGTAAATGCAAAGATTATTGCTACCCATTCAGGTACATCATTTGGTCAGGCAGGTTCTACTCACCACGCTATTACTGACCTTGCTATTACAAGAGCAATGCCAAATCTTACAGTTATCGTTCCTGCTGACGGTTTTGAAACAGCAAACGCAGTTAACGCTGCTTATGATAACTTCGGACCATATTACATTCGTATCAACCGTGGTTTTGACCGTGTTCTTTATGAAAATCAGGATTACGGCTTTGAGGTTGGTAAGGCTGTTGAAATCTGTGAAGGTACAGATATTACAGTTATCGCTTGCGGTTCTTGTGTATTCCAGGCAAAGCAGGCTGCTGAATTCCTTAAGAATGCTGACGGACTCAGTGTTCGTGTTCTTAATATGCATACAATCAGCCCAATCGACGTTGAGGCTATTCAGAAGGCTATTTCTGACACAAGAAGAATCATCACAGTTGAAGACCATCTCGTAACAGGCGGTCTTGGTTCAGCAGTTGCTGAAGTTATGGCTCAGTACGGTAAGGGCTGTGCATTCAAGATGCTCGGTCATAAGGGCTTTGCTATGATTGGTCTTCAGGAAGACATTATGTCAGATGCCGGTATTGATGCTAACGGAATCATCGCTGCAGTTCGTGAAACAATGAACGCAGACTTTGAAGAAGACGACAACTGGGACGACGAAGTTTAATTCTTAATCGTTCAGAAAGAGAGTTGATAATATGCACGCACAAAATGAACTTTATGCATCAAAAATATTTTTCAATGCTGCATTACCGCTTTTGAAGGTTATCGCAAACGACGTTCCTTCACTTAAGGCACAGTTTGACAAAATCACTGCTGTTCTTCAGGTCAGTGCACTTGACCCTGACGCTCCTGCAGGAAAATATGCTACTCATTTCATCATTACTGAAGGTGAATGGGAAACAAAGCTTGATGCAGTATATGAAACACCTGATGTTGAGCTTGAGTTTAAGAATATCGAAGCAATGAACGCATTCTTCAAGGGCAAAATCGGCCCTGCAACACTTCCTAAAATGAAAGGTGTTATTAAGAGCTTCGGTGCATTCAAAGCAATGCTTATGACACTTCTTAAGCTTTCAGCACTTACAGGTGCTACTGAACCTCCAAAGGATGAAGAAACAAAAACTCTTATGGTTAAGTGCTTCTTCTATCTCCTTTCAAGCGGTATCAGTCAGCTTAACAAGTTAGGTCATCCTGAAATCAAGGATTGGACTACAAAGAGTCCTGACCGTGTTTATGCTTTCGCAGTTGACGGTCATCCTGAGGTTTCTGCATTCATCCGTATTAAAGCAGGTAAATCAAGAGCAGGTCGTGGCGAATACAAGAGAGCAATGCCTTTCTTCACACTTCGTTTCAACAACCTTGATTCAGCACTTGGTATCCTCTTGAGCATCGACGATATGCTTGAGGCTACAAAAGCAGGTCGTCTTATTATGGACGGTGGTCCTGAATTCGGTGCACAGCTCGGTGGATTTATGCTTGAGGTTGGCGCATTGGCAAAATAAAATATTGCAGATAACAAAAGCTCGGTGTCACAACCGAGCTTTTTGTGTTATACATATTTCCTTTAGATGTCATTCTGAGGAGTGCAACGACGAAGAATCTCTATCCATAATCATAATTGAGATTCTTCACTTCGTTCAGAATGACAAGCATCTTTTTTTCTTTTCAAATTCTTCACACTTAAAAATGTACCTATATATGACAAACCTACACCTGCTGTGAGGAGCATATTCATAATTCCATAACCAAATCCTGAAGTTGCCTGTCCGGTTGTAACCGTTTGTCCGTTTTCAAGAATAACCGTTACAGTGTCAATATCACCAAAAACACCCAAGTTCCACAAGTGGAAAAGGATATATAACAAATCAATAGTAATAGACAAAACGAGAATTATAATCGCCTTTTTCCTTGACATTACTATTTCCGTATCTTTAAAGGCTTTATATGTTGCAAAAGCCATCACCACAAGAAATGCGATTTCAATTATAACAATAATAGAATGTATAGCCAAAGCAAAACCAATTACAAATAACAAAGGAATAAATATAACCCAGATACACCAATACCATGGATTCTTCTTAGCTGTCAGACAAATCAGACCGCAAACAAGAATTGACGGAGAAAAACCTGCTCCAAAAGGTATTAAAAGACTTATAATTGCAACACCTATGAGAATACAACCTACGAGTTGTGTTTTTGTAAGTGAATTTTTGATTGTTTCAATTTTGTTTAAGGGATTCTCTTTCAGACTTTCTTTTGGCACTTCACGGCCTGTTATTTCATCAAGTGAAATCTCAAAAATATCACATATTTTAATGAGTTTATCCAAATCAGGTACTGCTGTATTGTTTTCCCATTTTGAAACCGATTGACGAGACACGTCCAGTTTATCTGCCAAATCACCTTGAGACAAATTCTTTTCTGTTCTCAACTGATAAATCTTTTCACCTAAATTCATTATATTCCCTCCTTTTCTGATTAAATCCTAACATAAAACTCTTATAAAATCCACCAACTTGCCTTTAAAATTTAGCAACTGATGGTTGCACACGTAAAAACATTGTAAAATTTGTAGTTTTGATTTATAAATTATAATTTATCAGGGTGATTTATTTGTAGGGGACGATGCCCACATCGTCCCGTTTGAGTTTAACTGTAACTTATTGCGGGCGGATGTGGGCATCCGCCCCTACGAAACGTGTTCGATAAACTCCAATTTATAAACACCTCTAACTTTACACAATCTAAATCAATTATTGTCTATAATTATTTTTTATGATACAATAAGTTGAAATTTTACGAAAGGTGAAATCTTTATATGAATACAAAAAGACGAATAGATTTCACAATTGAAGAAAAGTATGACGGTAAAAGAGTTCTTGAGTTTTTAAAAAACCACGCAAAAGCATCATCAAGATTGATTACAAAGCTCAAGCACGACTCTGACGGAATTATGCTCAATGGTGTACACACACGCACAATTGACCTTTTAAAAACAGGCGATATTCTATCAATTACATTGCCTGTTGACAAAGAGGAGCAAACATCTGCCGTTGAACCTTTGCCATATCCATTAAAAGTATTCTACGAAGACGAAGATTTACTTGTTGTTGATAAGCCGGCAGGACTTCCTTTACATCCGTCACACAATCACCAAGGTGATACTCTTGCAAATGCAGTGGCATATCATCTTGAACAGCAAGGGAAATCGTCAGTTTTTCGTTCAATCGGTCGTCTTGACCGAGGTACGTCAGGAGTTGTTATATGCGGACTTAACAGATTTGTCACAGGCATACTAAACGGTAATATTTATAAGGAATATATGGCCGTTTGCGATGGCATTTATGAGGGCGAAGGTATTATTGACCGACCTATTTACCGTCCCGACCCAATAAAAACCTATCGAACAGTTGATGAAAGAGGAGAATTTGCCATTACTGAATGGAAGGCAATTTCCCATCACGATAACAAAACTCTTTTAAGAATTCATTTGCAGACAGGCAGAACACATCAGATTAGAGTGCATTTTGCTTCTCTCGGAACTCCACTCATTGGTGACACTATGTACGGAACACCAAGAAAAGATATATCTCGTCAGGCTTTACATTGCTGTTATTGCAGATTCACGCATCCTGTTACAAAAAAACTAATTGAAATTGAATCTCCATTACCGGAAGATATTGCACAATTTGTCAAGTAACTACTTCTTGATATATGACTGTTTATATGGTATAATAATTGTGGGTTAATTTGAATTAAACTTACAATTGGTAATCGCTGATTACAAATTTGAAGGTGATTTAATGAGTGAAATTAAGGATTATGTAGTATATCCGGATGATATAGAAATATATGTTCCGCCTACAATACCTGAAAAGCAAAGTGGTTTTTACAAAAGCCTTGCTTCGGGTCTTTGTTCAGCTATCTCAAAGGTTGCTATCCGCGGTGGAAGTACTATTGAAAAGATAAATATGGAGGGCTTAAAGCCACCATATATTGTTCTTTCTAACCACACACAGTTTGCAGATTTTCTTGTAAGCTTCAGAGCTGTCCGTCCGTTTAAGTTCAACAATGTTGCAACACTTGACGGATATGTTGGTATGGCTAATATAATGGAAAAGCTTGGTTGTGCGTGTCATCGAAAATTCACAACTGATATAAGTCTTATCCGTGCTGTTCACAAGGTGCTTCACGAATACGGTGATATTCTTTATATGTATCCGGAGGCAAGATATTCAAATGCAGGTACAACATCATATATTCCTGATGTAGTGGCAAAGCTTGTAAAGAAGAACAAAGTACCTTTGGTTGTTATGATTCACCACGGGAATTATCTCAATGCTCCTTTCTGGGACTTCCGTCAGTACAGAAAAGTTCCTTTTCACGCTACAATGAAACAGGTTCTTACTGCACAGCAGGTTTCAGAAATGACAATTGAAGAAATCAATGAAGTAATTCAGCGTGAAATGTATTACGACGATTACAAATGGCAAAAGGATAATAATATAAAAATTACTGAAGATTTCCGTGCAGATGGTCTTAATAAAATTCTTTATCAGTGCCCTCATTGTATGACAGAAGGCAAAATGGTCGGTAAAGGAATTAATCTGACCTGTGAAGAATGCGGAAAAGTATGGGAAATGACTGAACTTGGCGAAATGAAAGCACTTGAAGGTGAAACCGAGTTTTCACATATTCCCGATTGGTATGAATGGGAACGAGCAAATGTCCGTAAAGAGCTTCTTGATGGTACATACAAATTTGAAGATGATGTTCATATTCATTCTTTACCAGGTGTAGAATTCATTGATTTAGGTGAAGGTAAAGTTACTCATGACCTCCATAACGGATTTGTAATCACAGGACATTACAACGGTCACGATTTCAGAATTCAACGCGCTACAAAGACTCTTGACACTCTTCACATGGAATTCTTATATAAAAAGCTTAACAAATCTGATAACTTTGATGTTTCTGTTAAGGATGACTCATTCTACTGCATACCATCTAAAAAAGACGTTGTCTTAAAACTTATGTTTGCAACAGAAGAGGCATATAAAATCTTTAAGGAAAACTCAAACAAATAAAAAAACTATGACTGATAATAAACCATATTTTACAGACGAAATTAATTATCCTAAAAACACAAAAAAATATGATTTATCAAAACCACCTGTAAGACAAACAAAAAATGTTGTTAGACTTACACATTTGTTTTCAAGTGTGTTACTTCCTCTTATCAGAATGGGACATAAACTTGAAAAAATAAATATGGATGGTTTAAAACCACCGTATATACTCCTTTCAAATCACATGCAATGGATGGATTTTCCTATTCTTTTTGATGCAACTTATCCTGAAAAAGTAAATTTAGTTGCTGCGAACCATGTGTATTATAAAGATTATGCTTTATTGGAAAAAATAGGTTGCTTTTGCACAAGAAAGTTTACAACTGACTTATCACTTGTAAGAAACTGTCATAAGGTCTTGCAGGAATATGGTGATATTTTTGCAATGTTTCCTGAAGCAAGGTATTCTCCTGACGGAACACAATCCATTCTTCCTCCTGCTATCGGCAAGCTTGCAAAAAAGAATAAAGTTCCCGTGGTGATTTTACTTAATCACGGAAACTTTTTAAATCAGCCTTTCTGGTCACATTATAAATTCAGAAAAGTACCTTTTTATGCAACAATGAAACAGGTTATTACTGCTGAAGATATTGAAAAATTAAGCGTTGATGAAATCAACAAGGTTATCGAAAAAGAATTTAAGTATGATGATTATAAATGGCAAAAAGATAACAACATTCGTATTACTGAAAAATATCGTGCTGACGGATTACACAGAATTCTTTATCAATGTCCTCACTGTATGACAGAAGGTAAAATGATAAGCAAAGGTATCCACCTTACTTGTGAACATTGTAAAAAGCAATGGGAAATGACAGAACTCGGTGAACTTAAAGCACTTCAAGGTGAAACCGAATTTTCCCATATTCCCGATTGGTATAAATGGCAACGAGAAAATGTCCGCAAAGAACTTCTTGACGGAACATATAATTATTCCGACGAGGTTCAGGTATATGGATTTCCCGGTGTGACAGAATATATCAACCTTGGCAAAGCAAAAGTCACTCATAACCTTGAAAACGGTTTTGTACTGACAGGAAATTATAACGGTCAGAATTACAGAATACAAAAATCTGCATCGTCACTTTATAGTTTGCATATTGAATATCAATTTACTCACCTTAAAGGTGTGGATTGCTTTGAGTTGCCTACAAAGAACGATTCAATTTACTGTATTCCGACAGAAAAATATATGATTACAAAACTTGCTCTCGCAACAGAGGAAGCATATAAACTTGCAAAAGAAAACGGTAAGGATTAACTCCCTACCGTTATTTTTTTCGATATATCAAAAAACCAAAGTGGATTTCGGTTGTAAATCCATTATTATTTATGATTTTTTCTTCAGCACCTAATTCAGTCTTAAAATAATATGGTGTCATTTTGAAAAGATTTACTCCCATCTCACCGTTTACTGTAATTTCATTTTGCACAGATACTCGGTCAACAAATTCAAAACCATCATATTCCGTATGCTTTTCTTCATTTTCATAAGTATTTTCGTAAAGAAGTTCTTTTAGCCCCATAAGATGTCTTTTTCCGGGTACGGCATAAACCATATAACCGTCTTTTTTGAGAATTCTTGACATCTCACTTTCCACCATAGGTGCAAAAATATTTAAAGCCAGGTCAAAACTGTTACTTGATAATGGCATATCAAAGCAACTGCCGACTACATAATTGTATTTCTTGTACTTTCCGGCAGCATATCTTACTGCTTCTTTGGAAATATCAAACCCAAAAAGTTCATAATCACAACAAAGGTTATTAAGTTTTCCGTCATAATAACCCTCACCACAACCACAATCAGCAACGCATATCTTTTCTGAATTTTTGAAAAGAGAATTGATTATGTCACATAGTTTATCAGTAAAACAATCATAATATCCGCTTTCAAGAAATGTACGACGAGATAACACCATATCCTTTGAGTCCCCCGGCTTATCGGAGTGCTTTTTATTTGCAGGCAACAAGTTCACATATCCCTGCTTTGCAATATCAAAGGAATGATTATTTTCGCAAGCATACACTTTACCATCAATATTCAATTTTGCTTTGCAAATAGGACAAATGAACATAAAATCACCTATTTTATAGTGTCATTCTGAGGAGTGAGACGACGAAGAATCTCTATCAAAACAATTAAAAATGGTGAAGGAATCCCTCCACCACCTTACGGCGGTCCCCCTCCCTTTAACAAGGGAGGCAAAACCACTACCATTATAAATTATTTAGCAACGATATTAACAAGCTTACCTTTAACATAGATTTCCTTGATAATATTTTTACCGTTAAGTTCTGCTGCAACTTTTTCGTCAGCTTTAGCCATAGCAATAGCATCAGCCTGTTCAATGTCGGTAGCCACATTGAGCTTTGCACGGATTTTACCGTTAATCTGAACAACGATTTCAATTGTTTCGTCAATGCACTTTGCTTCGTCATAAGTTGGCCATTCACCGTCAGCAGCCATCATCTTACCATAACCGCAAGCTTCCCACATTTCTTCTGTAACATGAGGTGCAAATGGGTTAACAAGAAGAAGAAGTGCTTTAAGTTCAGCCTTATTGATTGAACCCTTTGTGTAAATTGCATTGAGAAGAGTCATAAGTGCTGCGATTGCAGTGTTATATTTAAGTGCTTCGATGTCTTCTGTAACTTTCTTGATTGTCTTATGGAATGAAGAAGAAAGTTCCTTTGAGAACTCGTCACCGTCAACGAGAATTTCCTGTAAGTTCCAAATTCTGTCAACAAATCTCTTACAACCCTTAACTGAATTTTCTGACCAAGGAGCAGCCTGCTCATAGTCACCCATAAAGAGTACGTAAGTACGAAGAACGTCTGCGCCAATCACATCAACAACCTCGTTAGGGTCAATAACATTACCACGGGATTTACTCATTTTTACACCGTCAGGTCCGAGAATAAGTCCCTGTGCTGTTCTCTTTGCATAAGGCTCTGCACAAGGTACTGCACCGATGTCATAAAGGAACTTATGCCAGAAACGAGAATAGATTAAGTGACGAGTAACGTGTTCCATACCGCCGTTGTACCAGTCAACAGGCATCCAGTAGTTAAGTTTATCCATATCTGCAAGTGCATCATCATTATGTGGGTCGATATATCTTAAGAAATACCATGATGAGCCTGCCCACTGTGGCATTGTGTCAGTTTCTCTTTTTGCATCTCCACCACATTTCGGACACTTGCAGTTTACATAAGATTCAATTTTTGCAAGAGGGCTTTCACCGTCTGTACCAGGTTCAAAGTTTTCAACCTCAGGAAGTCTTAACGGAAGCTCTTCATAAGGAACTGCAACCATACCGCACTTGTCGCAATGTACAATCGGAATTGGTTCACCCCAATAACGCTGACGGTTAAATGCCCAGTCCTTCATCTTGTACTGAACGCCGCCTTCACCGATGCCTTTTTCCTGTAAGAAATCAATCATTTTTGCGATTGAATCCTTCTTATTATCAATACCGTTAAGGAAATCAGAGTTGACCATTTCACCGTCGCCTGCATATGCAGCTTCGTCGATATTACCGCCCTTGATAACCTCGATAATGTCAATACCGAATTTCTTTGCGAAATCATAGTCACGGTCATCATGTGCAGGAACAGCCATAATAGCACCTGTACCGTAACCCATCATAACATAGTCAGATATGTAAATCGGAATATCCTTACCGTTTACAGGATTCTTTGCAGTAATTCCTGCAATCTTAACACCTGTCTTATCTTTTACAAGCTGTGTACGCTCAAATTCTGTCTTCTTTGCACATTCTGTACGATATGCGAGAATTTCATCCATATTAGAAATCTTGTCAGCATACTTGTCGATAATAGGATGTTCAGGAGCCATAACCATAAATGTTACGCCAAAAAGAGTATCAGGACGAGTTGTGTAAATCTTCAATTCTTCAGGAATTTCGTTAAGATTGAAGTTAACGAAAGCACCTCTTGACTTACCAATCCAGTTAACCTGCTGAAGCTTGATATTTGGAAGATAATCCACATCCTGAAGTCCTTCAAGAAGCTTATCAGCATACTCTGTAATTCTTAAGTACCAGACATCTTTTGATTTCTGAACAACATCACTGTGACAGATGTCACACTTACCACCCTGTGAGTCCTCGTTTGAAAGAACAACCTTACAAGATGGGCAATAGTTTACAAGAGTCTTGTCACGGAAAGCAAGTCCGTTTTCAAACATTTTAAGGAAAATCCACTGTGTCCACTTGTAATATTTATCGTCAGTTGTATCAACTACTCTTGAATAGTCAAATGAAAAACCGACTCTCTTTAACTGACTTGTGAACTTTTCAATGTTCATATCAGTAACTTTTCTTGGGTGGATACCTGTTTTAATAGCATAGTTTTCTGTTGGAAGACCATAAGCATCAAAACCGATTGGGAACAATACGTTGTAACCCTGAAGTCTTCTTTTTCTTGATACTACTTCAAGACCTGAATATGCCTTGATGTGACCAACGTGCATACCTGCACCTGATGGATATGGGAACTCAACAAGTCCATAGAATTTTGGCTTTTCGGAATTGTCCTGTGCCTCAAAAACCTTTGCTTCTTCCCATTTCTGTTGCCACTTTTGTTCGGTGGCTTTAAAATCGTAATTCATATATATAACCTTCTTTAAAGAGATTTTTAACTTATCTATTATTCAATACTACGCACTTAATTGGAATTACGCAGATTGACGAAAGAATTTTTATGCCATTTTGTTTCAAAACCGCAGGCAATACTTTGTGTATTAACGAGGATTTTGGGACGGAATGGCGAAAAATTACTCGTCAAGATGATTAATCTTCTGTAATTATTGTGCTGATGTCGTATTCCTTTGCGTCACCCCAAAGATGTTCAAGACTGTAAAGCTCTCTCTGGTCAGGTGTGAAAAGGTGAACAACTACTGTGCCATAGTCAAGGAGAATCCAGCCTGTCGATTTACCCTCAACATTTCTTGGCTCAACACCCTGTTTTGTAAGTGCGTCCTGAACCTCGTCAGACAAAGCACGGATATGAGTGCCTGATGTACCTGTTGCAATTACGAAGTAATCAGCAACTGAAGTAAGTTCAGTGATTTCAAGTGATTTTATATTAGTTGCTTTCTTGCTGTCAAGAGTAGCAACTATATTTTTCATAAGTTCTGTTCTTTCCATTTATTTTATCCTTTCTAGTAACCACTGATTAAATCGGGTTGCGATTATCAGCAAGATAGTTTTTTGTCAGAACCGTCAAAAAACGCAGGCAATACTTCGTGTATTAACGAGTATTTTGGACGAGTTATGACGGAAAAGTAGCCGCTGAGAATTGTGACTTCGGTTTAATCAGCGGTTACTCACAAGATAATTGTATGCCTTAACTGTATCAGTATGAATAAGTTTATATTTTTTTGCATTATCCTCTATTGTAAAGGATAACCCTCGAAGTAGTGTTTTATCTAAATTTTCTTCTGCCAATTGACGGACTTCTTTAACATCAGGATATTCTCTGTCCTCCGACACCAAATCAGCAACATAAATTATTTTTTCAAAAAGCGACATATCCTCTTTGCCTGTTGTATGCCAACGAACTGCTGAAAGCACTTCTTCATCAGTTACGCCAAGGTTTTTTCTCAAGTAAACCTCACCTGCTATTGCATGTAAAGTAACTGTTATTGCTTTTTCATTCTCTGTCAGCACCTGACCGTCATTTTCAATTAACTGAAGCATATCTTCCACAGACTCATTTTTCATAATATCGTGAACAAGTCCTGTTGTATATGCTTTTTCAGTGTCAGCACCGTACTTTTCTGCTAAATGCTTTGCTTTTTCAGCCACACAGATTGAATGATAAAGCCTTTTTGGAGTAAGTCGATTTTTGATTATTTCAAAAAATTCAGCGTTTCTTTCCGTAACCATATAACTTGTTTTGCTCCATATATTCAATAATTTCAGGGTCAACAAGCCCGTAAAGACTCTTTTCCATCTTTATTCTTTCCCTGATTTCGCTTGAACTTACCTCATAAGCATCAAGAAGTGAAATATGTACACTCTTTGCATCAAGTTTAGGCATATAAATGCCCAATTGCTCGAATGCATAAGCACGGAGTTTCTGAATATTTTCATCATTATCACGGGATGCAACACAAATCTTGCATTTTTCAAGCAATTCCTTATGCTTATACCACTTATGGAAAATGAGGAACATATCAGAACCGATAATCAGATGAAGCTGGTCATTGGGATACTTTTTCATAAGTTCATTAACTGTGAAAATAGTATAGCTGTCAGTATCTCTGTCCATTTCCATTGTGCTGATTTCATATAACGGTTCGCTGAATGCAAGTTTACACATTGCTACTCGATGATGATTGTCAGCTAAATCATCACAACGCTTATGTGTAGGAATTTTATTCGGAATGACAATAACTTTATCAAGCTCTAATTCCGCTGCCATTCTTTCAACCATTCTTTTGTGTCCTTTATGAGGTGGATTGAATGTTCCGCCAAAAATACCTATTTTCATAATTATTTTTTGCCTTTCTTCTTTTCGTCCTTGTGGAGTTCAGGATTATAACGATAGAATATCATACTACCGCCGATTACACCAACGCAATCACTGTTTGTTGCTTCTGCAAGCTGCTGTGCAATAACCTTTGGTTTTTCAGGACTTGTTTCTAAAAGCACCTTGATTTTTATAAGCTCACGTGCTTTGAGTGCATCATCAGTCTGCTTTATGAGTGCATCTGAAATTCCGCCTTTGCCAACCTGAAATAATGCAGGGATTCCATTTGCCTGACTTCTCCAATATGCTCTTTCTTTACTTGTCATATTATTCTCCTAAA
>CALCTT010000082.1 GCA_937906895.1 uncultured Clostridia bacterium
CCTGGTCGATTTTCTTAACAGCAACCTTTACAAGCTCGTTTTTGTCAGCAGCATTAGTTTCAATAGCAACATTTGCCTTTTTGATAGCTGTCTTAAGAGCAGAGTTTGTTGACTTGTTACGCTGTGCCTTTGTCTTGTTAACGAGAACACGCTTTTTAGCTGATTTGATATTTGGCATATTCGTTACACCTCCTTCGTATTTACAGATACATATCTTATCACGAAATAAAACAAAAATCAAGTTATTTTTTCAAATTGATTATTATTTTTTATAAACAAGGAGTTTAATATGAGTATTAGAACGGATATTGCTATTGAAAGACACGATTATTTAAAGGAAACTCATAAAAAAGGAGTAAAAGTTGATAAATGGAAAAGAGAAAACATTGAGATTGTAAAGGTAGAAATTGAAAATCCTGATGGCGAAAAAATAATGGAAAAGCCTATGGGTAAATATTATACTGTCGATTTGCCTGAATTTTCTCATGAAAGCGAGTTGCTTGATATTCGTTTGAATATTTTGACAGATATAATAAAAGAATTACTTCCACAGAATGCAGAAACTTTTCTTGTGGCCGGACTTGGAAATGATAATATAACTCCTGACGCATTAGGACCGCTATGTGCTAAAAGGATTTTCTCTACAAGGCACTTTGAAAATTTTACGGAATTAAAACAGCGTTTACCTGATTTAAACCCTGTTGCATCAATTTCAACAGGTGTTTTAGGTCAGACTGGAATTGAAACTGCAGAATATATAAAAGGTATAGTAGAGTTTGTAAAGCCCGATGCTGTAATAATCGTTGATGCATTGGCTTGTTGTACACTTGGCAGTCTTGGCAAAACTGTTCAGTTATCCGACACAGGCATAACACCGGGAGCAGGAGTTGGAAATTTCAGAAAAACCATTGATAAATCAACTCTTGGTATTCCTGTTGTGACTATGGGTGTGCCCACAGTAATGGATTTGGAAAAAGATGAAAATATGATTGTTACACCGAAAGATATTGACACAATTGTCACTCGTGCGGCGAATTTGTTAGCCTTAAGTATAAATTGTGCTTTGCAACCAAATCTTGAACCGGAGACATTTTTAGCATTATCATAACTTGATTTCTTTTCGCATAATCTTAAGTGATAACTTTGCGAAAAGAGATGATTATTTGAAAAACAGGACAAACAATCAGGATAGAGTTTTTCAGTATATTTCTGTTTCTGTAATTCCTATTTTTCTTGTTGTTTCATTGTTGTTAGGTGGGATAGAAAATTCATTTGAAAAAGTCATATATGCAGGTGCGATTATCTCAAATCCTAAAATATTTTTTGACAGGATAGGAAACAACGAAAAAAGTGATTCAATAAGCGAAATGGCTAATTCCGAAAATATTGAAACTGAAGCCTCTGCAGTTGTAATATCACCAATTCCAAAGGATATTCAAAAGCTTATGGAACAAGCAGAAATCAAATACGCCAATTCCACACAAGACGGAAAAATTGTAGAAAAGGATTACAGTAAACAAAACGCAACGGCTGAATTTGACGGAATATATGTAAGAAATACCACTCTTGAGCACGAAATTGATATTCAAAAAAATTTAAACGGTAAAGTATATGCCAATATTGATAAAAATGAGCCGTCAGTTTTAATATACCACACTCATACAACAGAAACCTACGAATTATTGGATAGAGATTTTTATTCAAAGGACAGGAGCTCCCGAAGTGAAAATTCGGCAGAGAATATGATAAGAGTAGGTGAAGAGATATGCAATGTTCTTGAAAACAATGGTTATATAACGATTCACGATAAAACCATTTATGATAAAGAATATAGTGGTGCTTATGACCGTTCCTGCGAGAATATAAGTAAAATTTTAAAAGAAAATCCGTCAATACAGGTTGTCCTTGATATTCATCGTGATGCGATTTATCCTAAAGATGGCTCAAGAGTAAAGCCTGTTGCAGAAATAAACGGACGAAAAGCAGCACAGATTATGATAATCAGTGGTTGTGAGGATGGTAATGTAACTGATTTCCCAAATTGGGAAAAGAATTTATCCTTTGCTGTGCAATTGCAGAATAAAATAAAAAATGATAACCCACAATTAGTAAGACCGTTGATGTTTTGTAGCAGAAAATACAATATGCACCTGACACCATGTTCACTTTTAGTCGAAATTGGCACAGATGCAAACACATTGTCCGAGGCAGTATATTCAGCAGAACTTTTCGCAAGGTCTTTATCGGAATTTTTAAAGGAGTATGAAAATTAATGACAGAATTGACAAGGATAATAAAAGCATATCTTATTTGCGTAATCGTAACAATTCTTACAACACTTTTAATCTGTTCAATATTCATTGCAAAAACTAATACTGACATAATGCTTTTTGGGTTGCAATAGCCTTTATTTTCGTGTATAATTTATTATAGAAATTATGAAAGGATTATACATAGATTATGAATTTTAAAGATATCGGAAATAACGGTGCTGTTGAGGGCTTTGCGGTCATCAAACAGTACGAAAAGAAAATGGCAAAAAACGGAAATAATTATCTTGACCTTGTTTTAGCAGATAAAGATGGCGAAATCTTTGCAAAATTATGGGACTATAACGAGGCTGCACACGGCAAATATGAAACTGATATGTTTGTAAAGGTAAGAGGTGTTGTTTCACAGTATAATGGTCACGACCAGTTGAGAATCGACCGTATCCGTCCTGTAATTGAAAGCGACAATGTTAATGTTTCTGATTTTGTAAAATCAGCGGATTATTCAGGTGAAGAAATGTATAACCACTTGATTTCACTTGTAAATTCCTTTAAAGATGAGGAATTGAAGAAAGTCGTTTCATATCTTCTTGAAGAAAATAAAGAGAAGATTCTTTATTTCCCTGCGGCATTCCGTCTTCATCATGCAATCCGTTGCGGTCTTTTAATGCACACCGCTTCAATCGTTAAGCTTTGTGAATCAGTTTGTAAGGTTTATCCCTTTGTAAATCGTGAATTGTTACTTTCGGGTGCAATTCTTCACGACATTGCAAAAACAGTTGAATTTGATGTTAAGGAAACAGGAATTGCATCGGGATATACTGTCCCGGGTAACCTTTTAGGACACCTTGTAATGGGTGCAATGATGGTTAAGGAAGCAGGACAAAAACTCGGTATCGACAACGAAAAGTCAATGCTTTTACAACACATGATTTTATCACATCACGGTGAGCCTGAATTTGGTGCAGCAGTAAGACCATTGTTCCTTGAAGCCGAGCTTCTTTCACAACTTGACTTAATGGATGCTCGTGTATATGAAATTATGGATGCAGTAAACGGAATCGAAAAAGGCGAGTTTACAAATCGTCTTTGGGCACTTGAGGACAGAAAATTCTATAAATACAACGACGAAACATTAAAAGTTGATATATTATAGCGGTAGGGCGGGGTCTTGACCCCGCCGTTGTCGTTGTGTGTCATTTTGAGGATAGCGAAGAATCTCTCTTATCTTAATAATTTCTTAATAATTTACTCACTTTTATCTTAAATCTATTTTAGTTAAAATACCATTGGAGGTTGAAAATATGTATAATATTCTTGTTTGTGATGATGAAAAAGATATTGTCAATGCACTTGACATTTATCTTAAATCAGAAGGGTATAACACAATTCTTGCCTACAACGGTATGGAAGCACTTGAAAAAGTTCAGAGCGAAGAAATTCACCTTGTTATTTTGGATGTTATGATGCCAATAATGGACGGAATAACATCAATGGTTAAAATCCGTGAAATCAGTAATATTCCCGTAATTTTACTTACTGCAAAAGGTGAGGATACTGACAAAATTCTCGGTCTTAATGTTGGTGCCGATGACTATGTTACAAAACCATTTAATCCTGTTGAGCTTATGGCAAGAGTCAAATCCCAGCTTCGTCGTTATATGATGCTTGGTGGTGGCAAAATCAATGAAAAGAGCATCTGCATAGGTGGAATTGAGCTTGATGATTCTGCTAAAAAGGTAACTGTTGACGGCGAAAAGGTATCACTTACACCAAAGGAATATGAAATTCTGCACTTGCTTATGAAAAATCCAAACAGAGTCTTTTCACCAAAGGAAATATACACAAAGGTGTGGAAAGATGACCCATTCGGAGCAGAAAGCACAGTTGCAGTACATATAAGACACCTCCGTGAAAAACTCGAAATCAATCCTGCCGAACCACGCTATCTCAAAGTCGTGTGGGGACAAGGGTATAAGATGAAGAAAGAGGTGCCAGATAATGAAAAATAGTTTTGTAGTTAAGTGCATCGCAATTATTCTTTTTGCTGTGTTTATGACCACTTTATTGTTGTCAGGTGGTTGTATTCTTTTTGGATTTGGCTCAGAAGCATTTGTATCCTCTGCAAAAGGACAGGTGGAGAACAGAAACAGATATCTTCAAGGATTTTTGAATAATTATGAGTTCAGAATAGCTGAAAGTTATGAAGAATATGTAAAATTCAATATAGAACACGATTGTTCTTATAGTTCCTTCGCTCCTAATTTTTCAGAAAATATTCTTTACGAGATTAAAAATGAAAATGGTGATATTGTTCATTCTACTATTGATGAGTCAGCGGGAGATTTGACAATTAATTTCGGAAGAAGTTTTTCTGTTTTAAAAGAGGAATACAGAAACAAAAACGATATAATTAAAGAAACCTATCAAGAAGCTGAATCGGTCGTTCAAGTAGGAAATGATAATCCTTCAGAGCCTGTAACAGTTGAGGAGAGTTCAACAAGTGTGCAGGTAGAAAATGACAATTCTTCAGAGAACATTGTAGAGGAAGAAACAACCGGTTTGGATATGACAGTTTACGGTACCTTTGAACCTGAAACAGTTCCTGACACTTCCAAGTATTATGATGATAAATCATACACGGTAACCGTGAGTTATAAAGCTCAACCCATTGAGAAAGATTTCATTTATTATATGGGTGAATATTACGATTTTGTTGCAAAATATGAAACTAATTTATATATTGTAGCTTTAAGTTCTGCTATATTGTCATTGTTCTTTTTCATAGTCCTTCTTCGTGTTGCAGGTCATACAAAAAAATATGATGATGTTTATGTTTCAAAATTTGATAAATTCCCTGTTGATATTTTGACGGTTGCTTATTGCGGGTTAACTTTTTTGCTTGTTATGGGCTGTATTGCACTTGTTGATAGTACGCATGATTGGTGGTTTTACGATAGCTTCTTTTATGAAATACTTCCACTTTTAATAGTGCTTTGCATTATAGGTGTATTCCTTGATTTTGTCTTACTTGCAATCCTTTTAATGACAATGTCAGTACGCTTTAAAACATCAACATTTATCAAATCAACAATAATTTACAAATTGATAATTATAATTTGTAAACTATTAAAAATAGTATGGAATTGTTTTGTAAAAATTATAAAATGGCTGTGGAATGGTTTTGTAAAAGTCACAAAAAATGTACGGAATAAATTTGTTAAAACGTGTAAAAGCATCTGGTGTTTTATCCGTAAAATACCTTTAGTCTGGAAAACAGTTATTGCAGTAGTTGTTATAATGTTTGTGGAATTCATAATTCTTGCACTTGATTGGGGCTATTGGTGGCCTGCTACTTTTATTATCAACGGTATCCTTGGTGTCGGTATTATCCTTGTTGCAGTTCTTCTCAAAGATATTAAAAATGATACAGAAGATATTGCAAATGGTAATGTGTATAAAAAGATTGATACAAAATACCTTTTCCTTGACTTAAAAGACCACGCTGAAAACATCAACAATATGAGTGACGGTATTCAGAAAGCAGTTGCCGAGCAGATGAAATCAGAACGCTTTAAAACCGAACTTATAACAAATGTTTCACACGATATTAAAACTCCTCTGACATCAATTATCAACTATGTTGATTTGCTTGAAAAGGAAGAAATTCAAAACGAAACAGCAAAAGAGTATATCGATGTTCTTTCTCGTCAATCAACAAGACTCAAAAAACTCATTGACGATTTGCTTGAAGCATCTAAAGCATCTACAGGTAATATAAGTGTAAACTTAATGAAATTTGAGTTTGGTATTCTCCTTTCTCAGGCTCTCGGTGAGTATGAAGAACGATTTGAAAAGAATAATCTTCAGGTTGTTCTTAATAAAACTGACGAGATGTTGCTCGTTATGGCTGATAACCGTCATTTATGGCGTGTGTTTGATAATATTCTGAATAATATTGCAAAATATGCTCAATCAGGAACGCGAGTTTACATTGATGCAAAACGCAACGGACAGTTCGCAGAAATCAGTTTCCGTAATATTTCAAAAGACCCTCTCAATATTTCAGGTGACGAGCTTATGGAACGCTTTGTCCGTGGTGATAGTTCACGAAATACCGAGGGAAGCGGACTTGGACTTTCAATTGCAAAATCTCTCACAGAAGTCCAAAAAGGTAAGCTTGATATCCAAATCGACGGCGACTTATTCAAAGTCCTCCTCACATTCCCATTAAGCGAATAACAAAATAAGTTGTCGTTGTATGTCATTCTGAGCGTATGCGAAGAATCTATACAAAAACCAACGCACCCGACTGAATTAAGTCAGGTGCGTTTTTCCTGTTTTTCATTCAATTTTCTTTGTAAATATTTTGGTAATTTACCAACAACAACCGAATAACTGTGGTCTATCATTTCAAATACAATTTCATCAGGTACCGAACCATCAAGCGGAAATGTATTGAAGTAAGGTTGTTGAACTGGCGGACAATGATAACCTCTTACAACAATATCAGGAAACATCTGTCTATATAATTGTCCGGTCATTGCATCACATTTAAGTGTTATGGTATCAATTCCTTTTAACCTAAAAAATTGTGCAAAAATTTTCTTTTCTACTTTAATAATTTCAGAGTCAAGTCCAAATGGATGGTCAACATAAGCACCATTTTTTGTAAGACAATATTTAATTAGTTCTTGTGGAGTTTTCATTGTTGGTCACTCCAAAGATAATCTCTCAATTCACCGCTTTCAAGTAACTGCGGATAATCCCATTGCCTGAGTGCTTCATAAACACCAATTGCAACTGCATTTGAAAGATTAAGGCTTCTTGCTTCATCAATCATTGGAATTCTTACACATCTGTCAGCATTTTCAAAAAGTAATTTTTCAGGAAGTCCTGCAGTTTCTTTACCAAATACAAGATATGTATTATCGGGATATGAAACATCAGAATGTCTTTTTTGTGCTTTCGTTGAAAAATAGAAGAAATTTCCACCTTTGTTTTTCTCAAAAAATTCTTCCATTGTGTCGTAATAAGTAATATCTAGCAAATACCAATAGTCAAGTCCTGCTCTTTTTAATTTTTTGTCGTCAGGAGTAAATCCCATTTTGCCGACAAGATGCAGTTTTGCACCTGTTGCAGCACAAGTACGAGCCACATTACCTGTGTTCTGCGGAATTTCAGGTTCAACCATTACTATATTCAATGTCATTTTTATCACCTTAATTTTAAAAATTTCAATATTAAAAATATAATAACATTTTTAGAAATAATTTAAAACACAATTTGATAATTTTTTTTATTTTCTTTCAAAAAATATTCTTGCTCAATGAAATTTGTTGAGCAAATTTGAAAGAAAGGAGAAAGAATATGGATAAGAAACAAGTTGGTAAAGTTGTAGGTGCAGGTATGCTTGCAGGTACGGCAGCTATGGCTATGACAAGCTCAATGACAGACAAAGGCACAAAAAAGAAGATGAAGAAAACTGCTAAAAAGGCAATGAACACAGTAAATGATGTCGTTGACAGCGTTAATAAGATGATGAATTAAGAGGCTCACAAATGAAAAAAATTGTTAAAGTAATTTGTGTAATAATCTCTATATGTATCTTATCTTCTTGTGAAAGAAAACAAATTCGTGAATTTGAGCCTGAAACAAGCTCTGTAACATCCACAACCAATAATAACAATAATGAAACCTCAGTTTCACCTGAACCTATGGCTGACAGTAAAAATGCAACGAAATCTCACAGTTACGGTGTTGCAAAAAATGGTGTTGCAAATGAAATATCAATAAATGCACAGAAATATTTTGATGAAAATGGCTTTAATGCCTTTTGCCTTGATACCAAATCAAAGAACAAGGTTTTGTATCTGACTTTTGATTGCGGTTATGAAAATGGCTACACATCAAAAATTCTTGATATTCTAAAAGAAAAGAACGTTCCCGCGGCATTTTTCTGTACTTTGCCACAGGTTAAAGATAATCCCGATTTAATTAAAAGAATGATAAGCGAAGGTCATATTGTGGGAAATCACTCTGTAACACATCCGTCTTTTGCAGAAATAACAACGGAACAAATGATAGAAGAAATCAGTGGAATGGAAAAGTATCTTAAAGAAAATTATAACTATAGCGAACCTTATTTTCGATTTCCAAAAGGCGAATATACAGACACAGCATTAGAAGTTGTGGATTCATTAGGCTATACAAGTGTCTTCTGGTCTTTAGCTTATGCAGATTGGGATTTGAATAACCAGAAAGGTGAGCAGTATGCCTATGAAAAAGTAGTTTCAAGGCTTCATCCGGGTGCTGTAATTCTCTTGCATTCAGTTTCACCCGATAATGCAAATGCTTTAGGCAGTATGATTGACGAAGCAAAGCGTCAGGGATATGAATTTCGTTCATTGAGAGATTACCCGAAGAATTGACAAAAATTATCAATTATAAAAATGTTATAAGTGCTAAAACTACTATTGCAAACGCAATTGATATAAAATAAAACTTTAATTGATAAGGGGTGTATTCAGATGTCAAGAGGTAATAAGAACGTAGTTCCAGAAGCTCGTGAAGCTCTCGACCGTTTCAAGATGGAAGCTGCTTCAGAAGTTGGCGTAAACCTTAAGCAGGGCTACAACGGTGACCTTACTTCAAAGCAGGCAGGTTCTGTTGGCGGTCAGATGGTTAAAAAGATGATTAAGTCTTATGAAGAAAACATGAAATAACCTATTTTCTTAAACTAAAAGAACCCGATGGGAAATATCCTGTCGGGTTCGGTTATATGAAAAATATTTAAAAAATAATTCAAAAAACTATTGGAAAATTTGAGAGAATGTTATATAATGTTTTAAATATATTTTTATAAAGGGGAGATAGGCGTTTTGGCATCAAAGTATTCTGTTTCTTTAGAAAAAATTATAACTGAATTTGGTTTTGAAACAATATATTTACCTTGTGACGCATCTGAACTTTCAATAACATCTCAGGAGGTCAACAGACCGGGACTTTTACTTGCAGGTAATGACAAATATTTTGACCCTGCACGAGTACAGTATCTTGGATTTTCCGAGTTTGAGTTTGTAAAATCTTTCAGTAAAGAACAACAACTTGAATGTATTGAAAGACTTTTCAGTAAACAACCATCTGTCGTAATTATTACAAGAAGTCTTGAACCGCTTGACGGAATGATTGAGGCTGCAGAAAAATATCGTGTTCCTATTTTAAGAACTGCTGAAGCAACTTCTGCAAGTATGTCAACACTTATCTATTTCCTCGGTACAGCACTTGCACCTCGTATTACTCGTCATGGTGTCCTTGTTGAGGTTTACGGTGAAGGTGTTCTGATTGTCGGTGACAGCGGTGTCGGTAAAAGCGAAACGGCTATTGAGCTTATCAAACGTGGTCATCGTCTTATTGCTGACGATGCTGTGGAAATAAGAAAAGCATCTGCAAAAACACTTGTTGGTTCAGCTCCTGATAATATCCGTCATTTTATTGAACTTCGAGGAATAGGTATTATCAATGCACGTCGTCTTTTTGGTATGGGTGCTGTTAAGCTTACTGAAAAAATTAATATGGTTATTCAGCTTGAACCTTGGGACAGCTCAAAGGTATATGACCGTATGGGACTTGATAACGAGTACATAAATATTATGGATGTTAAAATTCCGCTTACAGTTGTACCTGTTAAGCCCGGTCGTAATCTTGCAGTTATTATCGAATGTGCTGCTATGAACAACAGACAGAAGAAAATGGGTTATAACGCTGCTCGTGAGCTTCTTCATCACCTTGGTATGGATGAGGGCTATGAGCCAAAATCACAGGAAATTGACATCTGGCAAAATTATTAATTGAAAGAAGGTATATCAGTGTATAAGGAAATCGCATTATTCGCTGAAAATATTGGTGCAGAAGTGATTTGTGATGCACCTATGAAAAAATATACAAGCTTTAAATGTGGCGGTAATGCAAGTGTACTGATTATACCTGATTCAGTTGAGAACCTTAATAAAATCATTGATTTTTCATATTCAAAAGGTGTAAAGCCTTTCATTATCGGTAACGGCTCAAATCTTTTGGTAACTGATAAAGGCATAAACGGTGTCGTTATTAAAATCGGCACACAGTTGTCTGAAATCAAGCTCATTGACGAAACAACAATTTATTGTGAAGCAGGTGCATCATTAAAAAGCCTTTGTATGTTCGCCCTTGAAAATTCTCTTTCAGGACTTGAGTTCGCTTATGGTATTCCCGGCACTTTAGGTGGTGCAGTTTATATGAACGCAGGTGCTTATGGTGGGGAAATGAAAGATGTTCTTTATTCCGTAAATCATATCGATGAAAATGGTAATAACGGCACTATTGAAAAGGCAAATCTTGATTTAGGTTATCGTCATAGTGCTTACACAAAAAATGGATATGTAATCACATCTGCAGTGCTTAAACTTACAAAAGCAGACAAAAAAGATATTAAAGAGGCTATGGATGATAAGCTCCAGCGAAGAAAAGATAAGCAACCTCTTGAATATCCGAGTGCAGGCAGCACTTTCAAAAGACCTGAAGGCTATTTTGCAGGAGCGTTAATTGAGGATTGCGGACTTAAAGGATATACAGTTGGCGGAGCACAGGTTAGTGAAAAACACGCAGGCTTTGTAATAAACAAAAGCGGTGCAACAGCAACAGATGTTATTGCACTTATTAAAGATGTACAGAGAATTGTGTATGAGAAGCACGGTGTAATGCTTGAAACGGAAGTGAAAATAGTAGGCGAGTAAGGAGGCAAAAGAAAAATGCAACTTGTAATTGTTACGGGTATGTCAGGTGCAGGTAAATCAAGAGTAATGGATTCCCTTGAAGATATAGGTTTTTTCTGTGTCGATAATATGACACCAAAGCTTATTCCTACATTTGTCAGTCTTCTTAATGACTCTGCCGAAATCCGTGAAAAGGTTGCAATTGTTGCTGACGTTCGTCTTGGTGACTCTTTTTCAGGGCTTTTCTCTGCTCTTGAAGATTTAAAGGGTATGGGTTGTGAATATAAAATACTGTTTATGGATGCTGATAATGATGTTTTACTGCGTCGTTATCAGGAAACAAGAAGAAAACATCCGCTATCTTCCCCTGATTCTTCAAAACCAATGAAAGATGTTATTGTAGAAGAACGTGAAATGCTCCTTGAAACAAGAAATATAGCCGATTTTGTAATTGATACATCTTATCTTTCAACATCACAGCTTAAAGAAAAAATTGCAAAATTATTTCTCGATGATGTAACGAAAACAATGAAAATCAGCGTTGTTTCCTTTGGCTTTAAATATGGCTCACCAAAGGATAGTGACCTTCTTTTTGATGTGCGTTGTTTGCCTAATCCGTTCTACATTCCCGAGCTTAAAACAAAAACAGGACTTGACGAGTGTGTACGTGATTATGTTATGAGTTTTGACGAGGCAAAGAATCTTCAGCCAAAGCTTACTGATTTAGTTACATATCTTGTTCCGTTATATATAAGTGAAGGAAAAAGTCAGCTTACGATTTCCGTTGGTTGTACAGGAGGGAAACATCGTTCAGTTGTTTTTGCGGAAATTCTGTATAATGCAATAAAAGATAAAGGTTTTAAAGTTTCTGTATTTCACAGAGATATAAACAGATAAGGATTTTTAATATGTCATTTTCAGCAAATGTAAAAAATGAAATATTATGTGGTGTATTAGAGAATGAGTGCTGTCGTCACGCTTTTGCTTATGGTATGATGCTTTTTTCAAGAGCATTTTCATATTACGATATTTTCTTGTTGACAGAGCATGAGGGTGTAGCGAATAAATACTCTGAACTAATGCAGACTGTATGTGGTGTTAAACCAAAGCTTACAAAGTCTGATGCAGGTAAATTCAAGGTCGAAGTAACTAAAAAAGAAGATAGACTTAAAGTTATGGAAACTTTTGGATATGATAAGAAAAACGGTGGTTCAAGACTTAATTGGAGCAATATTACTGACGAGTGCTGTAAAATGGCATTTTTAAAAGGCGCATTTCTTACCTGTGGTACAGTTAATGACCCTAATAAGAATTATCACCTTGAATTTGTTGTTCCTTACCTTAATCTGAGTCGTGACCTTAAACTCTTTATAAATGATTACGACGAATTATCTGTAGAGCCTAAAAGCATAACAAGAAACTCAAACTATGTAGTGTATTTTAAGGATAGTGAATCCATTGAAGATTTGTTGACTGTTATGGGTGCATTTAATTCTTCCCTTGAAATAATGGGAGTTAAAATGTATAAGGATATGCGAAATCACGTAAACAGAAAACTCAATTTTGAAAATGCTAATCTTGATAAAACTCTCGATGCATCATCAAAGCAGGTTAATGCAATATTACATATAAAAAATACAGTAGGACTTTCATATTTATCAGAAGATTTGAAAGAACTTGCAGAATTAAGACTTGAAAACCCTGATATGTCCCTGCGTGAGCTTGGGGAAAAATTAAGTAATTCATTATCTCGTTCAGGGGTAAATCACAGATTACAAAGAATTTGCGAAATATCAAAAAATATTAAATAGGTGGAATTATGAGAAAAACAGAAGAGCTTTCATTTGATTACAGCAAGAAATCAGATGTTACAAAAAAAGAAAAAGTACATAAAAAGTCTTTTAAAACAGATGTGCCTAAAAAAGAAAAAGTATATGAACCGCAAAGAGCAAGTACAGTACAGGTGAAAGTAAAAAAAGGACCTTGGGATATAGTATATGAATGGATAGATTCATTTGTATTTTCAATTATTCTTATCCTCCTTGTTTTCGTATTCTGCTTCAGAGTTGTTGGCGTTGACGGTGAGTCAATGATGCCGACTCTCAATCACGGAGATTGGCTTACAGTAAGAGCAATAAACACAGAAATCAACCGTGGAGATATTGTTATTGTCACTCAACCAAATGACCGTCATGAGCCATTGGTTAAAAGAGTTATTGCTGTTGGTGGAGATACGCTTGATATAGACTTTATAACAGGCGAAGTTGAAGTGAACGGTGAAGTAATTGATGAGCCGTATATTATGGAACAAACTCATAATAAGGGAGATTTTGATAAGCCTATTAAAATACCTGAGGGTTATGTTTTCGTAATGGGTGATAATCGTAATGAATCCTTGGATAGTCGATTTGACTCAATTGGAATAATAGACGAAAGATATATACTTGGTGTTGCAAATGCTCGTATGTTTCCGTTTGGAGAATGGGAGATATATTAATGGAAGAAAATATGAATGTTGATTTTGTTATCGAAAATCCAAATGAAAAATCAAAAAAGAATGCAGAGTCAATATATGATATTGCATCGATAATTGTGTCGGCAGTTATTTCTGTTGGTATTATTTTCACTTTTCTTTTTAAAATTTCAACTGTTTCAGGTGAATCAATGGAAAATACTCTGCATAATGCTGACAGACTTATAATCAGCTCAATTGTTACCGATGTTGAATATGGCGATGTTGTGGTTACTTCTCAGCCTAATTTGTTCAATAAGGTTCTTATTAAAAGAGTAATCGCAGTCGGCGGACAAACAGTTTGGTTTGATGAGGAAACAGGTAAGGTTATTGTTGACGGTAAAGCACTTGACGAGCCATACATAAAAGAAGAAATGGAATACACTCCTGCAATGGATAAGCTTTTCACAGTTCCTGAAGGCAAAATTTTCGTAATGGGTGATAACCGTAATAATTCATCTGACAGTCGTGATGAGTTTGTTGGCTTCATTGACGAAAATTATATTGTAGGTAAAGTCGTTTACAGATTTGGTGACAAGGAATTATTTAATTCTGATTTTAAGGAGTTATAAAAATGGGTGATAACCAAAAACAGATAGTTCAATGGTTTCCGGGTCACATGGCTAAAACACGCCGTCTTATTAAAGAGAGTCTTTCTCTTGTAGATGGTGTTACCGAAATCATTGATGCACGAATTCCTTACAGCAGTTCAAATCCCGAGCTTAATGAAATGATAAACGGTAAGCCACGAATTGTTCTTCTTAATAAATGTGACCTTGCCGATAAAAATACAACAAATCAATGGGTTGAGTATTACAAAAATAAGGGTGTAAGAGCAATACCTGTTGATTGCCGTACAGGAAAAGGACTAAATAATTATATTGTTGCTGTAAGAGAAGTTTTAAAAGACGTGATAAAGAAAAATGAAGACAGAGGAATGCCCGGTAAAGCATTGCGAATTATGGTTGTCGGTATTCCAAATACAGGTAAATCTTCATTTATAAACAGAATGGCAGGAAGTGCTAAGGCAAAGGTTGCCGATAAAGCAGGTGTAACAAGACACAATCAGTGGTTCCCGATTGGAAATGGTATCGAGCTTCTTGATACTCCCGGTGTTTTGTGGCCAAAATTTGATGACCCAAAGGTTGGTGACAGACTTGCCTTTATAGGCTCTGTTAAGGACGAAATTCTTGACAGCGAAACTCTTGCTATACGACTTCTTGAGGTTATGAAAACGGATTATCCCGAAAGACTTGCTGAAAGATACAAAATTGCAGATTTTGAACAAAAAGAAGCTTGGGAAGTCCTCGAGATGATTGGTAAAAAGCGTGGAATGATGATTAAAGGCGGAGAAATCGACTATGAACGAGCATCTGTAATGTTGCTTGACGAGTACAGAGGCGGAAAATTAGGTGCAATTTCTCTTGAAAAACCGGTGTAGGATATGGATTATTTATATGAAGAAAAAGCAGTAAATGCGGGATATAAACTTGTTTGTGGAATTGATGAAGCAGGTCGAGGTCCCTTGGCAGGCCCTGTTTATGCTGCTGCTGTTATTTTGCCTTTAGGACTTGAAATAGACGGTCTAAACGACTCGAAAAAAATCAGCGAAAAGAAACGAGAACAATTATTTGATGTTATTTGTGAAAAAGCAGTAGATTATTCAATCGGTATCGCAACTGAACAGGAAATTGACGAAATCAATATTCTTAACGCTACTTTTCTCGCTATGCACAGAGCGGTCGAGGGACTGAAGAATAAACCCGATTTTGCTTTGATTGACGGTAATCAGTATCCAAAAATTCCTTTTGTTACGGAAGAAACCGTTATAAAAGGTGATGCTAAAGTTATGTCTATTGCTGCTGCTTCAATTTTGGCAAAGGTAAGCCGTGATAGATTTATGCTCGAAAAAGCAAAGGAATATCCGCAGTATCAGTTTGAAAAGCATAAAGGCTATGGTACAAAACTTCATTACGAGATGCTGAAAGAATACGGACCGTCACCAATCCACAGAATGACATTTCTTAAGAAACTGTATGGTGGGAAATGATGGATAGTCACTTGCTTGGCAGATTTGGTGAAATCATTGCGTCAAGGTATCTGAGGTGTCACGGATATGATATCGCTTCTGCACATTATAATTGCAGATTAGGTGAAATTGATATAGTCTGTGAGGATAAAAAGTTTATATGCTTTGTGGAGGTTAAAACACGAAGCGAAAATATGAAATATTCTCCTGCAGATGCTGTTGATTATTTTAAAAGAAATAAAATTATTGCTGCATCACAATTGTATCTTAAGGAGCATCAAACTAATAAACAACCTCGTTTTGATATCATTGAAGTTTATTTTGAAAACGATGAGCCTGTCAATGTAAATCATATTGAAGGTGCATTTGACGGAAAAGGTCAGTAAAATATGTTGAAAATTAAAAAGTAATATGATAAAATACCACACGAAAAGGATGTGTTTTAAATGTTTTATACAAGTACAAGAGATAAATCTGTTCGCGTAACTGCAGCAGAGGCTATCGCAAAAGGCATTTCATCAGAAGGAGGCCTTTTTGTTCCTACAGAGATTCCTGAAATTTCTGCTGATTTTATTGAAAAACTTGTTCCGATGACATATATCGAAAGAGCAAAGGAAGTGCTTCGTCTTTATCTTACAGATTTTACAGAAGAAGAGCTTTCAATGTGTGTTGAAGGTGCTTATAAAGCAGGCAAATTCAGTTCAGATAAGATTGCACCTTTATATAAATTGAATGAAACAGCAAACGTTCTTGAACTCTGGAGAGGTCCTACTTGTGCATTCAAGGATATGGCTCTTCAGCTTCTTCCTTATCTTCTCACAGTTTCTGCAGGTAAAACTGTTAAGGATACAGAAATCGTTATTCTTGTTGCAACATCAGGTGATACAGGTAAAGCAGCCCTTGAAGGCTTTGCAGATGTTCCTAACACAAAGATTCTCGTATTCTATCCTGTTGATGGTGTAAGCCCAATGCAAAAGCTTCAGATGACAACACAGGAAGGTGCAAATGTAAGCGTTTGTGCTATTGAAGGTAACTTTGACGATGCACAGAGCGGTGTTAAGAAGATTTTCACAGACAAGGAAATTGAAAAGAAATTCAAGGAAAACGGTCTTGCATTCTCATCAGCAAACTCAATTAACTGGGGTCGTCTTGTTCCACAGATTGTTTACTATGTTTCAGCATATTGCGATATGATAGAAAACGGTGAACTTAAAAATGACGAAGAAATGAACGTAGTTGTTCCTACAGGTAACTTCGGTAATATTCTCGCGGCTTATTATGCAAAGAGAATGGGTGTTCCTGTGAAGACTCTTATTTGTGCTTCAAATGCAAATAACGTTCTTACAGATTTCCTTACAAGCGGTACTTATGATAAGAACAGAGCTTTCTATTGTACAACTTCACCGTCAATGGATATTCTTATTTCAAGTAACCTTGAAAGACTTCTTTTCCACCTTTGTGACGAAAATGATTCTCAGGTTGCAGAATGGATGTCAGCACTTAACAACGACGGTAAATATACAGTTTCAGCAGATGTTGCTGATAAAGTAAAGGCATTGTTCGCAGCAGGTTGTTGTGATGACGTTCAGACAAAGGCAACAATCGGAAAAGTTTTCAATGAGAAAAACTATCTCTGTGATACTCATACAGCAGTTGCAGTCAAGGTTTATGACGATTATGTAGCAAAAACAGGGGATAAGACACCTACTGTTATTGCTTCAACTGCTAATCCATACAAATTCTCTGCAAGTGTTCTTGCTGCTATTACTGATGAAATCAAAGCAGATAACGAATTTGACATGGTTGATGAACTCTTTAATAAGTCAAATGAGCCTGTTCCACAGCAGCTTGCAACTCTTAAAGGTAAAGAACCTCGTTTCACAAGAGTAAGTAAGAAAGAAGATATGAAACAAGTTGTATTTGATATGTTAGGTATCTAAAATATAAATGTTGCGGAAACCGACAAGCTTTTCAGGTTTCCGCATTTTATTTTTATTCTACGTCAGACATTTTTAAAGTAAATGTTGCACATCTTGTATCATCGCATGAACAAGCGTTATGTGTACCAACCTTAATTCCGTCTGCTGTACAATTCATGTGACCGTCATTGAATGTACAATGACAAGCGTCACAAGTGATATTCTTGTTTTTATCCATTTTTATTGCCTCCTTTCAGATTTATTTTTTGAAGGTGGCTTATAATTATTCATAGGAGAAATTTCTTTATGTCCGTTTATGCAATTGGTGACACTCATTTATCATTTTCTGTTGATAAGCCCATGGATATTTTCAAGGGTTGGGACGATTATGCCCAAAGACTTGAAAATAATTGGCAACGAGTTGTTGAAGAGGATGACACAGTTATAATCAATGGTGACATTTCTTGGGCGATGAGCTTAGAAGAGGCGGAAAAAGATTTTGAATTTCTCAATAATTTAAAGGGTACAAAAATTATTTCAAAAGGCAATCACGACTATTGGTGGAATACTGTTACAAAAATGGAAAAATTCTGCAAAGAAAAGAGATTTGATTCAATAAAATTTCTTCACAACAACGCATATCGAATAGGTGATATTTCCGTTGCCGGGACTCGCGGTTGGTTTTTTGATGCTGAAAGTGAAAATGTAGATAAAGTAATGGCTCGTGAATGTGCAAGGCTTCAACGCTCAATTGATGAGGCAAAGAAACTCGGTGGAGAAGTTGTAGCATTTCTTCATTATCCTCCAATCAGCATATTGCGAGATTGCGAACCTATTTTAAAAGTTCTTATTGACAACGAAATTTCAAGATGTTATTACGGACATCTTCACGGCGGTGCGATAAAGGGTGCTTTAAATGGCGAGAAATATGGAATAAAATTCCACTTAAATTCTGCCGATTATTTGGATTTTTGTCCTTTATTTATCAGCAAATGATATTTATTTATAAAAATCATTATTATTTTTGAAGAAAAATGAAGAAAAACTTTAGGAAAATATTGTAATTATTTTTTTTGTGTGATATAATATCGTGAATATTGGGACAAAATATAAAGATATTCAGGAGGAATATTTAATGTTAAAGTCAACAAACAATGTAGAAAAGAATGTTTACGAGCTCGAAATCTCAATCGATGGCGAAAAATTTGAGGCTGCTGTTCAGAAGGCATATCTCAAGCAGAGAAAAGATATCGCTATCAAGGGTTTCAGAAAAGGTAAGGCTCCAAGAGCTTTCATCGAAAAGTTATATGGTGAAGGCGTGTTCTATGAAGATGCTCTTGAACTCGTTTATCCTGAGGCAGTAAGTGAAGCAATCATCGAATCAAAGCTTGATGTTGTCGGTGCTCCTTATGACCTTGAAGTTCCTGAAATTGGTAAGGATGGCGTTGTATTAAAGCTTAAGGTTGCTGTTAAGCCTGAAGTAAAGCTTGGTGAATACAAGGGACTTAAGGCTACAAAGCCTTCTTGTAAAGTAGCTGCTGACGAAGTTAAGGCTGAACTTGCTAAGATGCAGGAACAGAACTCAAGAATGGTAAGCGTTGAAAAGAGAGCAGTTAAGAAGAATGATACAGCAGTTATCGACTTTGAAGGCTTCGTTGATGGTGTAGCCTTCGACGGCGGTAAAGCTGAAAAGTATGAACTTGTAATCGGTAGCGGTTCATTCATTCCGGGCTTTGAAGACCAGATTATCGGTCACAAAATCGGTGAAGAATTTGATGTAAATGTTACATTCCCTGCAGAGTATCAGGAAGACCTTGCATCAAAGGATGCAGTTTTCAAGATTAAGCTTCACGAAATCAAGGTTAAGGAGCTTCCTGCACTTGATGATGAGTTTGCAAAGGATGTAAGTGAGTTTGATACTCTTGATGAACTTAAGAAGAGTGTTAAGGCACAGCTTGAAGAAGCAAAGAAAGCAGATGCTGATAATAAGGTAACTAATGACCTTCTTGAAGAAGTTGTTAAGGGAATAGAAGTTGACATTCCTGCAGTTATGATTGAAGCAGAAATCGACAATATCGTTGATAACTTCAATTACAGACTTCAGTCACAGGGACTCGACCTTAATACATACCTTTCATATACAGGTATGGAAATGGCTGCTTTCAGAGATGGCTACAAAGAAAATGCTGAAGCTCAGGTTAAACTTAGTCTTGCTATTGAAGCAATTGTTAAGGCTGAAAACATTGAGGCTACTGAAGACGAAGTTAATGCTGAATATGAAAACCTTGCAAAGACATATAATATGGATGTTGAAGCAGTTAAGAAGGCAATTCCTGCTGATTCTCTTGCAGGTGACATTAAGTCAAAGAAAGCAATTGACCTTGTTAAGGACAGTGCAAAGGTAACTGAAGAGAAAGCAACAAAGAAGACAGCTGAGAAGAAAGACGGAGAAGAAAAAGCTCCTGCAAAGAAAACAGCTGCAAAGAAAACAACAAAAAAAGCAGCAGACGCTGAATAATTAAATATATGTATAAGCCTTGAAGAATTGTCCAATACTCAAAAGGACAATTCTTTAATGCTATTGATAGGGTGACAGAAATAATCTAAATCTGCCTTTAAACGGCTATTTTTAAGTCTTTTTGGCAATTCGGATTTGAAAGGCGACAGCCTTCCTGCATCCTCAATACCAAAAATCCAATAAAAATATCTCGTTTTAAGGTCGAAGATTTTTTACAGTGAGGATTTTTGGCAAGACAAGGCATAAAACGCAGCAAATCCTTTGTGGATTTGCGAGTATTTTAACAATGGATTGACGGAAATCAGCCTGTAAAAAACAGGTTTGGATTATTTCTGTCACCCTAAATGGAGGTAATATTATGGCACTTGTACCATACGTTGTTGAACAGACAAACAGAGGGGAAAGACAGTACGATATTTTTTCAAGACTTTTAAATGACAGAATTATCGTTTTGTCAGATGAGGTAAACGATGCAACCGCATCATTGGTTGTGGCACAGTTACTTTATCTTGAGGGACAGGATAGCGAAAAAGATATTAGCCTTTATATTAACAGTCCGGGTGGCTCGGTTTCAGCAGGACTTGCAATTTACGATACTATGCAGTACATCAAGTGTGATGTTTCTACAATCTGTATGGGTATGGCTGCAAGTATGGGTGCATTTTTACTCTCATCCGGTGCAAAAGGTAAGAGATTTGCACTTCCTAACAGTGAAATTATGATTCATCAGCCTTTGGGTGGTGCTCAGGGTCAGGCATCTGATATCAAGATTGCTGCTGAGCATATCCTCAGAACTCGTGAAAAGCTCAATAAAATCCTTGCTGAGAATACAGGTAAACCAATTGAACAGATTGCTCTTGATACAGAGCGTGACAACTGGCTTTCAGCACAGGAAGCAATGGATTACGGTATCGTTGATAAGGTTTTCTATAAGAGATAATAGAGGTTTATTATGGCGAGAGAAAACGATAAAGAAAGAAATGTCAGATGTTCCTTTTGTGGTAAAACGCAGGAACAGGTTGATAAACTTATAGCAGGTCCCGGAGTATATATCTGCGACGAATGTATTGAGCTTTGTATGGGCATCATTGATGATGGTGATATGAGAAGTCGCAGTAATCACGGGAAAAAGGTAAAGCTTGAAGAAAAAGTTCTTCCAAAGCCACAGGAAATCAAGGCAGCTCTTGATGAGTATGTTGTTGGTCAGGATGAAGCTAAAAAAGCTTTGAGTGTTGCTGTTTACAACCATTATAAAAGAATTTATCACGGTTCTGACGACGGTGTTGAAATTCAAAAGAGTAATGTTGTGCTTTTAGGTCCGACAGGTGTTGGTAAAACTGTACTTGCACAGACTCTTGCAAAGATAATTGATGTGCCGTTTGCTATTGCAGATGCTACAACTCTTACTGAAGCAGGTTATGTTGGTGAAGACGTTGAAAATATTCTTTTAAGACTTATTCAGGCAGCAGACTTCGACATTGAAAAAGCTGAATGTGGCATCATTTATGTTGACGAAATTGATAAGATTGCCCGTAAGAGCGAAAATCCTTCAATTACCCGAGATGTAAGTGGTGAGGGCGTTCAGCAGGCACTTCTTAAAATTCTTGAGGGAACTGTTTCAAATGTTCCTCCACAGGGTGGCAGAAAGCATCCTCAACAGGAATTTATCCAGATTGATACATCAAACATCCTTTTCATTTGCGGTGGTGCTTTTGACGGTATCGAGAAAATTGTTGAAAAGCGTGCAGGAAATTCAGGTCTTGGCTTCGGTGCAGAAATTAAGAATAAAGCACAATTCCACGAGGAAGATGTTTATTCAAAGGTTATTGCACAGGACCTTGTAAAGTTCGGACTTATTCCTGAGCTTGTTGGTCGTGTTCCTGTTATAACAGCTTTGAAACAACTTTCAAAGGAAGATTTAATCAGAATTCTTTCAGAGCCTAAAAATGCACTTTTGAAGCAGTTTAAGGCATTGTTCGATATGGATAATGTTGAGCTTGAGTTTACAAGTGATGCACTTGTTGCAATCGCAGAAAAAACTCTTGAAAAGAAAACAGGTGCTCGTGGTCTTCGCGGAATTATGGAAAATACACTTATGAATATAATGTATGAAACACCATCTGACCACACAATTTCAAAGATTATTATCACAAGAGAATGTGTTGACGGAAACGCTACTCCTGAAATAATTCGTGATGAATCAAGAAAACCTAATATTCTCACATCAAAAAAGTTTAATAAAACAAACTCAAAAAGAGCAATATAATTTTGTAAATAGCGATTACCTTAAGCCACGGTTTTCCGTGGCTTGTAATTTAGGATGATACATATATGAAAACAAAAATTAAATCAACAATTTTGTTGTTTCTCACCGCAATGATATGGGGCTTTGCCTTTGTTGCACAAAAAGTAGGTGCTGAATTTGTCGGTGCATTTACCTTTAACGGAATACGATTTATGCTGGGTACAATATCATTGATACCGGTAATTTTGATTTTTGAACGAGAAAAACTTGATAAAACAAAAATTAAAAATATTCTTATTCCCGGAATTATTGCGGGCACCGTTTTATTTATCGCATCAACTTTACAGCAATATGGTGTTGAGATAACAGGAAGTGCAGGAAAAGCAGGCTTCCTCACAGGTCTTTATACTGTTTTGGTGCCGTTAATAAGATTTGTAATGGGTAAGAAAACAAGCATTTTCACATTGTTTGGTGCTGTTTTTGCTGTTGTTGGTTTGTTCTTCCTTTGTATGACAGGTGATGAACTGACCTTTGGAATAGGTGACGTTGTTCTTATTATCGGTGCTTTTTTCTGGGCAGGACATATTCTTGTTGTTGATAAATATGTAAATGATATAAGTCCTTTAAAATTCAGTATGGTACAATTCTTTGTGTGTGGAGTTTTAAGCCTGTTTTTTGCACTTATCCTTGAAGATATTGAGCTTCCAGCAATTAAGAGTGCGGGAATCCCTATTCTTTACGGTGGTTTAATGTCAGTTGGTGTTGCATACACTTGTCAGATTTTAGGACAAAGAGATGCTGACCCGACATTTGCATCTATTGTTTTCTCAACGGAATCTGTATTCAGTGCACTTGGTGGTGCAATTCTTCTTAATGAAATTATGAGTGGCAGAGGATATTTAGGTTGTGTTCTCATATTTATCGGTATCGTTCTTTCTCAGTTGAATTTCACAGAAATCAAAAAAATATTTAAAAAGAACAGGTGACATAATAATAACATTTTATTTTAATTATTGACTTTATTGCAAGTATTAAGTAAAATGTGGTTAGTTATAAAACTTGGAGGCTATTTATGAAAATATTACAAAAAGCCCAAAGAACAATTATATTTCTAATTAAATCATTAATGTATGTTCTTCTTACTGCAACATTTTTCATTGTTTTCAGTACAGAATATTCTTGGCTTCTTCATCTTTCCCGTACAACAGGTGTTACTTTTGTTACATTTTGTGTACTTGAGATTTCACTTGTATCCATATATGGCGGTTATGCGATTGGCAGACTTAAAAGTAAGCCTATTGTGACTTCTCTTTCGCTGGCAACTATCGTAACAGACCTTGTTACTCATTTACAGCTTTGTATTATGAATGTTAATGAGAATAATAATGAGTATTTTGTGTATGAATCTCCCGATTTGCTTATTCTCGTAATGCTTATACAGTTAGCACTTATTTTCTTGTTTACTTATCTTGGACAGGCTGTGTATTTTGCAATTAATAAGCCTGAAAGATGTTGTGTTATCACAAATTCAGAAATGGCACTCAATGCTGTTATGCCGAAAATTACGAGATATAAAAAACAGTATAACGTAACAGATATGGTTCATTTTACTTCTCCTAATGTCTATGATATCATGAGCAAATGTGATACTGTTTTTATATATGAAGTACCATCTAAGCAGAAGATTCTTTACAGTGAGTTTTGCTATGCAAATAACAAAAATGTTTATAGTAGTTTTGAGATTTCTGATATTATGCTTATGGGCGGCAGGTCTATTTTCCTTGACGACAAACCTATGGTTTCAGCAGTCATCCGTGACCTTACTTTAGAACAGCGGTTTGTAAAACGTGCAATGGATATTATAATATCTCTTGTTGGTATTATTCTTACAGGTCCTATTATGATTGCCTCTGCAATTCTTATTAAGGCTGAAGATGGTGGTAAGGTATTCTTCCGTCAAAAACGAGCTACTAAAGGCGGAAAACTCTTTGATGTTTATAAATTCCGTACTATGACGGAAACCGACAGTAAGAATGAATCAGCAAAAGACAACGATAAGCGTATTACAAAAGTAGGTAAATATTTAAGAAAGTTCAGAATTGATGAATTACCACAGTTTTTCAATATTCTTAAAGGTGATATGAGTGTTGTTGGACCTCGTCCTGAAATGGTTGAAAATGTAAGTAAATATACAGCTGAATTACCTGAGTTCTCATACAGATTAAAGGTTAAAGGCGGACTTACAGGCTATGCACAGATTGTAGGTAAATATAATACTTCACCAAAGGATAAGCTTGTTCTTGACCTTATGTATATTGAGAAATATAGCTTATGGCTTGATTTCAAACTTATTATGCAGACAATTACTGTTTTATTCAAAGCAGGCGATAGTACAAAGGGCTTTGGAGATACAGAAAAAAAATACGAATTTACAGAATAAACAGACAAAACCTTGCAAGGTAATTCTTGTAAGGTTTTTATAATACTATGTCAAATTTTTATTGTTAATATGTTTCTTTTATGATATACTATATAAAATACTATAGAATAATGGTGTATTATGAGCAATAATAAAGGAATTTTTCCAAGTGAAGCAAAAACAAATAATAAACTTAAACCATTTATAATTACTTTTGCAGTTTTTATTGTGGTTTTATCTGTTTGTTCAATTGTTTTGTTTATGTATTCGTTGGACTTTGATATCAATAATATTGTGGAGTCAACAACACAGATTGAAGAAACAACAACAGAGGCAATAAAATCGGTTCATTCTGTTGATTCTTTATCGGGAAAATCAAATATTATGTTTATAATTACAGATGCAGATGATAGTGTTGAGTCTGTTTTTTGCACTCTTGTAGATTTTGATAATAAGATATTCAAGATTAAACAACTCAATGGTAATTCACAGTATTTATACGGTAAAACATACAAAAGCATAAATGGTATTTATATCGATTCTGCAGAAAACGGTGTTGCTGAATTCTTTACGGAAAAATGGAACATCAATGTTGATAAATATGTTGTGTTTAAAAAATCTGATTTGAGAAAATTTTTATCATCATTTAATGGAATTACCGTAAATGTAATTGAAGATATCAACTATAAGTCAAGCGATTTTAATCTTGAGCTTTCAAAGGGCAAACAAGAAATTTCAGGTGAAAAAGCAATAAACTATCTTATGATATGTGATTGTGAGCAAAGAGAAAAAGTGCTTTGTGATATTATCACATCGGTGTTAAATAAGGAATATTTTGATAACGCTGAAAAGCTTTTCAAAAAGTTTGCGAATCTTTCAAAAACTGATATTTCTGTTATGGATTTTTATGATTCACTTGAAACACTTGAAACATACTGTTATGCTGATGATAAGTTCTTACCACAGCCATATTCAATCGGTGAGTAAATATGAAAAAGCTTTTATCCTGGTTACTTGTTTTCATTATTCTTGTTGCCTTATCAGGGCCTGTTTCGGAGAAAGTCAATGCTGTAATTGAACAACAAAAGATTGAGGACAGTAAACCGACGCAACAGGAAAGACTTGAATTTTTACAAATTTTAAGAGATAAAACATATTACTATTTCAACAGTCTTAACGAAACAGAAAAAGAAGCATATATCACTATGTATTCCTCGTTTATGGCTTTTGATGAATCTTTTGTGTTAGAAATAGACGGTGAAACCATTAAAACTATTTTTACAGCAGTTCTGTATGATAATCCTCATATTTTTTGGGTTGACAATGATTATCAATATGTAGTAAATGAAATGTCCGTATCATTTACCCCAAGCTATCGTAATACTCCTGCTGAAGTACAGCTGATATCAATTCAACTGAATGAAAAAATCAATGATATTGTAACTTATGCAAATACATTAAAAACCGATTACGAAAAAGAACTATATATTCACGATTATGTTTGTGAAAACACGGTTTATGATGAAGCGTTGAGTCAGGCAGGCGGTAATTCCGCTTATGACTCTCTGTTATATGGCAGGGCAATTTGCGAGGGCTATTCAAGGGCTGTACAAATTTTGCTTGACGCAGTTAATATTGATAATTACCTTGTTGTTGGTGATGGTGAAGCTGACGGCAAAACAGAGCCTCACATGTGGAATGTTGTTGAAATAGATAATCTTAATTATTATCTTGATGCTACCTGGAATGATTCGGGTGCTGATGATTCGATTGTTTACTTCTACTTTAACGTAAATGATGAAATGATAAGGAAAGACCATTTCAATATTGAGCCTGCAAACAATAATTGCATTTCTGATATGGCGTATTATTATGAGGTTAATAATTCCTATGTAAAAGCTTATGAGGGATTTTCAGAACACGCTAATCGAAGTGCGGATGTTTTAAGAAGTGGTGAAAACAAAGTTGAATTTATTTTTGAAAATTCAACGGATTATAAAAACGCGCTTAATGACCTTCAGCAAGATAACGGATTTTTTAATTATGTCTTTTCTGCTGTCAATAAAAGCAAAAGACGGATTAATCCGAATAAAGTAACTTATTATACAATTGATGCCCGTAATTATTTGTGTGTTGTTTTCGGATAATTACTGATTAAAAAAGGATTGATAAAATGGATAAACAGAGAATAGAAAATGCTTTTCGTGAAATTTTATTGGCAATAGGTGAGGACCCTGACAGAGAAGGTCTTATAGAAACACCAAAAAGAGTTGCTAATATGTATGAGGAAATCTTTTCAGGACTTACAGAAAATCCTGAAAAGCATTTAAAGATGTTTCGTGAAGGACAAAGTGATGAAATAGTTGTTGTTCGTGACATTCCAATGTATTCAATGTGTGAGCATCATTTTTTGCCTTTTGTCGGTAAAGCACATATTGCATATATTCCAAATGATGAGGGTCTTGTAATCGGACTTTCAAAGCTTGCAAGAATTGTAAATACTTATGCCCGTCGTCCGCAGCTGCAGGAAAGACTGACTGCACAGATTGCTGATTTCATTCAGAAAGAAATGAATCCGAAAGGTGTTGCTGTTGTAGTGGAAGCAGAACATCTTTGTATGACTATGCGAGGCATTAAGGCGGCAGGTTCACAGACACAAACATCTGCATTGCGTGGAATTATGAGAAAGGATGCAAGAACAAGAGCCGAAGTAATGACTCTTTTGGGATTAAAATGACATTTTCAGGTAATAACTTTAATTTTGAATTAGGTAAAAAGACGTATGTAATGGGGATTCTCAATGTTACGGCGGATTCATTTTTTGATGGAGGCTTATACAATTTACCTGAAAAGGCAGTTGAACACACAAAAAGAATGCTCTGTGATGGTGCTGATATTATTGATATAGGTGCTCAGTCAACACGTCCCGGACATACTGTTTTGACTCCTCGGGAAGAACTTGAAATTATAAAACAATATTTACCGTTACTTGCAAATGAAACAAATGCGGTAATTTCTGTCGATACCTTTTATCCGTCGGTTGCAAAGTATGCTTTGGATAATGGTGCATCAATTATCAATGATGTGAGTGGCAAGTTTAACCTTGAAATGGCAAACCTCGTTAAGGAATACAACTGTGGTTGGATTATTATGCACACAGGTGGCGGAGATTCTTTAACTGTTGTGGATTATCCCAACGGTGTTACTAAAGATGTTTTAGATTTCTTCAATGAAATGATGTATCAATGTGAATCTTATGGTATTAATAAAAATCAGATTGCCTTTGATATGGGAATCGGTTTTGGCAAGTCTTATGAGGATAACCTTGAACTCATAAAAAATATAAATAAAATAAAAATCAAAGATGTGGCATTATTAACTGCACTTTCATCAAAAAGAGTTATCGCAATTTCTACGGATACAGAAAAAGATGATTTGGTTTACGGAACAATATCTGCAAATTCCCTTGCAATACAAGGTGGTACTGATATTATAAGAGTGCATAATGTCCGTGAAAATGTTTTGGCTGCAAAAATGTGTGATGCAGTTTTAAGGAGATAAAATGGATAAAATTATTGTAAAAGATTTAAAATTGTTCTGTTATCACGGTGTCAACCCTGAGGAGAAAATTGACGGACAGAACTTTGTTTTTGATATTGAAGCAGGTGTTGACTTGTCGTTACCTTGTAAAACTGATAATGTTGATGATACTGTAAGCTATGCAAAAATCATTAAAACAGTTCGCAGAGTTGCACAAAGTGAAAAAAACGATTTGCTTGAAAGGGTTGCTCAGAGAGTTGCAGACGAACTTTTCGCAGAATTTGACAAAATCAATTCATTAGTTATTACACTCAAAAAGCCGGAAGCACCAATAAAAGCCGACTTTGGTTATGTTGCCGTTACTATTGAGAGGGCAAGACAATGAAAGCATATCTTGGAATTGGTACAAATATAGGGGACAGAATGAAAAATCTTCAGGACTCAATAGATGCCTTGAATTTACTTCCTATGACGTCTGTTACAGCAGTTTCAAACATTTACGAAACAGACCCTGTGGGATATGATAATCAGGACGATTTTCTTAACATTGTGGTTGAGGTTGAAACAGATTTTAATGCAGATAACCTTTTAGGTGCTTGCCTTGGTATTGAATCGGGTTTAGGCAGAGTAAGAACAATCAAAAATGGTCCTCGTATTATCGATATTGACTTGTTATTATTTGGTGACGAAGTAAAAAACTCAAAAACATTGACTTTGCCTCATCCGAGAATGACGGAAAGAAACTTTGTGCTTAAACCGTTACTTGATATTGATTTTAAAAGTGGATTATTAAGTAAAGAAAATGCAGAAAAAATATTGACTGATGAGGGTGTAAGGTTTTTCTGTTCAAAAGATAAATTATCAATTAGCAAATAGAATTCTGGTGTGTTATGAATTATATAATAATGGATTTGGAGTGGAACAATTCTTTTAATAAAGCCACTCAGAAATTTATGAATGAAATAATAGAAATTGGTGCTGTCAAGCTTGATAGCGACCTTAATCAGGTTGATACTTTTTCAGAACTTATTAAACCTGTAATTTCAAAAAAGCTTCGTTCAAGAATTAAAACATTAACAAATATTTCTAATGAAGATGTTAGAACAGGCAGACCATTTTCAAAGGTCGTTAAAGACTTTGAACAATGGATAGGTGAGGATGCCGTTGTAATGTCATGGGGTGACACTGACATCCGTACACTTCTCACAAACTACAAATGGTTTATGAAAAAGAACAGTCTTGACTTTATAAAGAAATATGCTGATTTGCAAAAGTATTGTCAATGCTTTATAAATATGGAGAATGTTCAGCAGGCGGGACTTTCTTATGCGGCAACTTGTCTTGAAATCGACCCTGACAGTTTTCCACATCACAGAGCATTGGACGACAGCCTTTTGAGTGCAGAATGCTTTAAAAAGGTGTTCGACGAAGAAAAACTTCAGGAATTTATTAAAAATTGTGATTGCGATTTTTATGCACGACTTCTCTTCCATCCTTATGTAATAAAAAGTAAAAATGACCCGTTGATTGACAAAAATCTCTTTAATTGCTTCTGTGAAATCTGTGGCGGAAAGGTGCAGACAGTTAAAAAATGGAAATTTATGAATCAGTCTTTCCGTGGCATTTTTTACTGTGAAAACTGTGACAGAGAATTCCGTGTTACATTAAGAGTGAAGAAATTTTACGATTACATAGATATCAAACGAAATTGCAGTGAAATCATCCGCACGACAGAAAATAAGGATGATACGACAGATGAATAAAAAAAACACGGACAGTTTTTTCAGGCTGCCCGTGTTTCTGCTTTAAAAGTGTTTATTTTGCCTTAATCTGCGTTTTAATAATATGTGTAATTGCCCTTGCGCCATTTGTTATATATTTACCAAGATTACCTGAAAGACCTGTAAGTACAGGATTTTTTAAATCTTTTTCGTCAATTCCGTCAGCATTACTTTCGTGTAATAAGATATTATCATTTGTAAATGGTCCAACATAATCATTTTTATCAGCCGTAATCAATGCTCCATCAGCAAAAGCACAGATTTCATTCTTTTCACTATCTGAAAGTATGTTTCCTGACATCGGATATAGTCCGAAAATAGCAGTTTCCTGACTTCCGTTGTATGATGGGGCAATACTCTTACCTTGTGCTGCTACAAGGGTGTATGTGTCAAGAATCTGGTCTTTAGCTCTGCCGTAATGGTGTCTTTGATTTCCGTAATATGTACCATACGGATTCATTCTGACGGTTTTATCTTTTTCAAGACGCATTGGACAATGAGCCATAGACGAAAGCACCTGTCGTGCATTTGCAACAACTATGCCACATTCTTCATCACAAATACCTACAAAGCCACCTGTTAATTGATGATTAAACGAGTCAATATGGTCATTTTTAGGGTCACATTCAGGGAAAGATTGTGTTCTGAAAGAAGAAACATCATCCATAAAATTGCGCTTGATAACGGAAATATCACCGTTGAGAATAGGCGTAATCTGGAACGGAACAGCTTCTTTCCAGCTCATATCACTGTATCTGCCAAGTGCAGAGTTTTCAGTTGAAATAGATGTTGTTTCAGCAGTGTATGGATATTGAACAGTAGTACGAACAAATACAGCATCTGAAAATGATGTTTTAAAGAAGTCGAAAGTATAATTACCTGATGAAATCTCTTTTGGTAAATGAATTTCACCTTGAACTCTTATACCTTCACCATCACCTGCAACAGTTAAAGAACTTACTTTTGTATTCTGGAACTCATATTTATTTTTGTTGTATGTGATATATGATTGCAAGAATTCATAATCACCAATTCTTTTGCCGTCAATTTGTGCAAAGGCAATATTACCATTTGGTGAAAACATGAGTGACATTCGTGGTGTTTCAAGAAGATTTCTGAACGGAGCTTTTTCTTTTTTGCCGTTAAAACCGATTTCTAACTGATACTTCTTCTTGTTTTTCTTGTATTTCAGCATTAAGAAGGCTGAATTGCACTCATCATCTGTTTGAACAGCCACAAAACTTTCAAGGTCTTTAGACTTTACTGTCAAGCAAGAAATGTCATTGATTTTCTTTTTTATTTCTATCTGAACACATTGTAATAATGAATTTGTTATGTTATAAACTGTGATTTTTTCTGTTTCAGGCATTGCAGAAATTTCATCATTTATAACTTTGTCACTTAATTCAAGTGCAGTTTTTTCTCTTTGAATATTCAAAACAGGTGTTGCAAGACCAAAATGTGTTGTTGATAATAAAAGAACACGATTTTTAAATGACGGAGAGAGCATATCTCGCTTACTTGTGATTTTTGACATTGCTCTTGCACGTTCAATTCGGGTCCATATTTTTCTGTTAAAAGGTTTTTCTGACCATGAAGCGTATCCTGTAAAGTTTCCGTCAGCAGTATCGTGAGTAAAATCAATTTTACCGATTGGTTTATGTGTTTTTATGTAATTTCCCGGAGTGTCAAAAACAACATAAGGTAAATCAGCAACCTCTTTTACAAGACCGTGAATACCGTCTGTGTTAGCAACTTTTCCTGTGAATTTTCCCATATCAATTGTTTCCCAGAATATTGCATCAGCATCCATATTGATAAAAAGAAGAAAATCGTTATTGATTTCACCTGATTCTTGTTTTTTACGAAGGTCTTTTACCCATGCACGAAGACAACCTGCATCACAAACATCTGAGTTTGAATATGTAGGGATAATAGTCATACTTTCGCCATTATAAGTGTATGCAACAGGGTTGAAAGCCTCTTCATCAGAAAGTTTTGGAACAATAGTCCTGAATGCATCAAAAGGAACACAACTGTAATAAAGACAAAGTGCTTTAATACCTAATTTGTTGTATAAAGACACCTGTGATGGAGTGAACATAACCTCTTGCGGACGAACAATTTTTTCACAAGTCCCGAAAATATCCTGGAGTCCGCTACCATCTTCATTGGTAATTGCAAGATTGATGCTTTCACAGAATTCGTCTTCAGTCATAGCAGATAAAGCACCATTGTTATATCCCATTATGATGTTTTCGTCACCATATTTTTCCACTCTTTCTTTCATCTTTTCAATGATGTCAGGTGCATATTCAGGGAGAATCTTCTGCAATGAAAAGAAATTTTCTGTGTCCCATGTGCCTTTTACAGGAATACCTTGTTTGTTGAATTCTGTAAGTATATCAAGTGTTTTTCTGATTATTCTGATATCTGAACCAAAGCCTAAATTATCATTTGTGTCACCACGATATGAGTGATAACAGTTAACATGAAATCCATAGGCTATATGAATCTTGTTTTCAAGCATTACTATTTTCTCCTTATACCAATTTTTTCTATAATATCACATAAAATTTGTTTATACAATAATATAATAATTAAAACATAGTGTATTATCTTATAATCGTATTAATTTTCTTATTACCTCTTGAAAAATCTGTCGTATAAGTATAAAATATAATATATATTGCCTCCCTTGTCAAAGGGAGGGGGACCGTGCTTGCACGGTGGAGGGATTCATAATCCCTTATGTTAGGAGGACTTATTATGAACTTAAGAAGTGAAAATGTATTAAGAGGTGTTGAAAGAGCACCTAACAGAAGCCTTTTTTATGCAATGGGCTATACTAAAGAAGAACTTGAAAGACCTTTGATTGCTGTTGTGTCTGCACACAGCGAAATCGTTCCCGGTCATATTCATCTTGATAAAATCACAGAGGCAGTTAAAGCAGGTGTCCGTATGGCAGGCGGTACTCCTGTTATGGTTCCTGCAATCGGTGTTTGCGATGGTATTGCTATGGGTCATATTGGTATGAAATACTCACTTGCATCCCGTGAGCTTATTGCTGACAGCGTTGAAACAATGATTATGGCACACGGATTTGACGGTGCTGTTCTCGTTCCTAACTGTGATAAAATCGTTCCCGGTATGATTATGGCTGCAGTTCGTCTTAACATTCCTGCAGTTGTCTGCTCAGGCGGACCTATGATGTCAGGTCTTATTGACGGTGTTGAAACATCACTTTCAAAGATGTTTGAAGCAGTAGGTTCAAGAAAAGCAAATATTATTGATGACTGTAAGCTCCTTGAATTTGAAGAAAATGTTTGCCCCGGTTGTGGCTCTTGTTCAGGTATGTACACAGCAAACTCAATGAACTGTCTTGCAGAAGCAGTTGGTATTGCTCTTCCCGGTAACGGTACAATTCCTGCTGTACATAGCGGTCGTATTCAGCTTGCAAAACACGCAGGTATGGCAATTATGAACCTTGTTGAAAAGGATATTAAGGCTCGTGATATTATCAACGAAAAGTCAATCCGCAATGCTCTTGCTTGTGATATGGCTCTTGGTTGTTCATCAAACAGCGTTCTTCATCTTCTTGCTATTGCAAATGAAGCAGGCGTTCCTGTTGACCTTAATATGTTTAACGAAATCAGTGCAAAAGTTCCTAATCTTTGTCATCTTGCACCTGCAGGCGGAACACACATGCACGACCTTAATAATGCAGGCGGTATCCCTGCTGTTCAGGCTGAACTTGCAAAGAAAGACCTTCTTGACTTGTCACTTATTACTGCAACAGGTAAAACAGTTGGCGAAAATATTGAAGGTGCATATATTAAAAATACAGATGCAATTCGTCCTATTGATAATCCATACAGCGAAACAGGCGGTATTGCAATTCTCTGGGGTAACATCGCAAAAGACGGTTGCGTAGTTAAACGTTCAGCAGTTGCTCCTGAAATGCTTGTTCATTCAGGCCCTGCAAGAGTGTTTGATTCTGAAGACGCTGCTATTGATGCAATTTACAATGGCAAAATTGTTGATGGTGACGTTGTTGTTATCCGTTACGAAGGCCCTGTTGGTGGCCCGGGTATGAGAGAAATGCTCAACCCGACATCAGCCCTTGCAGGTATGAAGCTTGATAAGACAGTAGCGTTAATTACTGATGGTCGTTTCAGTGGTGCATCTCGTGGCGCTTCTATCGGTCACGTTTCTCCTGAAGCTGCTGCAGGCGGTGAAATCGGTCTTATTTACGAAGGCGATATTATCGAAATTGACATTCCTGCAAGCAAGATTAATGTTCAGGTTTCAGACGAAGAACTTAATGAAAGAAGAAAATCTTATGTTAAACCTGAACCAAATGTTAAGTCAGGTTGGCTTGCCCGTTATTCAACTCTTGTTTCTTCTGCAAAAGACGGTGCAGTTATGAAGAAGGTATTTTAATTATGTCAAAGGTTGTAAAAATCAAATCACAGTTAAAACAGAATAAAAATAAAGCATTTTTAATGGTTTCCATGTTCTTTCTGCTTGCATTATCTTGTTTTGGTGCAGGCTTGGGGATGCTCACCGCAATTCTTTTGAAGAAATCATCGGTTCATATTGCTGTTCCGATTATTTTACTTGTTTTAGCATTGATTTTTATAATCGCATTTCTTATTTTCCGTAAGAAATACGGCATTTTACAAGCAGGTGTTCGTGGTGAAAACACAACACTTAAAATTCTTCAAAAGCTTCCAAAAGAGTTTACTGTTCTTACTAATCCTGTAATTCTCAATCGTGGAGTTACAATGGAACTTGACTTTGTTGTAATCGGTAAAAATGGTGTATTCATTGTTGAGTCAAAAAATCATCGTGGAATTTTAACCGGTAAAACGTCAAAGCCTAATTGGAAACAAATCAAGCACGGTAAAAATGATAAGGTTTATGAAAAGGAGATTACAAATCCTGTAAAACAATCTTATCGTCAATGCAGACGATTGGAAGAACTTTTCAAGGACTTCGACATTACCGCAAATGTTTATCCGATTCTCTATTTTGTTGATAGTAGAACGGAACTAAAAATAACTGATGATGCAGAATTAAATGTTTCAATTTTCAACAAAGAAGAGCCATTGCTTGATTACATTCAGAACACTAAAGGCAGAGAAACAGTAAGTTTAAATGAACTTACAAAAATAAAGAGAATATTCAAAAAATAACATATTGTCCATAGTTTCATCATAGTATTTTGTGGTGATATTATGGACAATAATTTTTATGATAGAAATACATCAAGAACTAAAAGACGAGAAAAAAATAAAAATGTAATGACGAGAGTAATTGCTATGCAACTTATTTTATCTCTTGCGATTTCTGGTATCCTTTTTGCAATTTGCAGAACTGACAGTAATCTTTCAAATAATATAAAAGCATATTACAATGAAATTTGTAAAACGGATATAGCTGTTTCGGGAATTATTGATGTTTTCAAAGGTGTGGTAAAGCAAACCTTTGCACCGACAATACAAAATGAAGATAATACAAAAGACGATTCAGGAGAGAAGATAAACTTTTCTCCTGTTTTTTATCAATATTGGTATTAAACTATGGTTTTTAATATTTGTGGCATTAAGATTGAAATAACATTTCTGTTCGTTGCTTTTATTGCATTCATATTATCTTTGAAAGCACCGTCAAATGTGTTAATTACAATTTTATCATCACTAATTCACGAAACAGGTCATCTTATTATGATGTTGGTGATAGGTAATAAACCTGAAAAAGTAAGATTTGAATTGACAGGAATAAATATAATAAGAAAACAGGAAATGAAAGTTAGCAACAAAAACGAAATTCTTATTTCCCTTGGTGGCCCTGTTGCAAATGCAATTGTGTTTATTTTGTGTTGTATTGTTTTGTATTTTTATAGCAGCAACACGGTTTTAACAATTGCTTGTATTAATCTTATTCTTATGACTTTCAATCTATTGCCGGTAAAAAGACTTGATGGTGGAAATGCATTGTATTTTTTACTTATCCAAAAATTTGACTTAATTTTTTCTTTAAAAATTCTCCAAACAACATCAATTATATTCATAAGTTTGATTTATATCTGGGGAATATATGCTTTCATTGCAAGCAAATACAATATTTCAATTATTATAATTGCATTTTTTTTAACTCTGTCGTTGTTTAATAACAATGAATATTGAAATAAAAGTTTTTTTATAGTAAAATATATTGAATAACTTTTTGTGAGGTCAATTATGGTAAAAAAAGAAGTTGAAAAATTACTTAAAAAAGTTCAGAAACCTGCCCGTTATACAGGTGGCGAGCTTAATAGTGTAGAGAAAAATATAGAAGATGTAAAGCTGAGATATGCTTTCTGTTTCCCTGATAATTACGAAATAGGTATGTCACATCTTGGTATGAAAATTTTGTATAGTCTTGTAAACGAGCGAAAAGATGCCTGGTGTGAAAGAGTTTTTGCTCCTTGGGAAGACATGGAAGCACTTATGCGTGAAAATAATGTGAAACTTTATGGTCTTGAAAGTGGCGATTCCCTTGACGAATTCGACCTTGTGGGTTTTACATTACAGTATGAATTAAGCTATACCAATGTCCTTAATATGCTCGATTTAGGTGGCATTCCCGTACTTAAAAAGGACAGAACAAGCCTTACACCAATTGTTATTGCAGGCGGTCCTTGTGTATGTAATCCTGAACCAATGGTCGATTTTATTGACATCTTCTTACCCGGTGAAGGTGAGGAGGTAACAAACGACCTTATTGATTTGCTTATTGAACACAAGGAAAAAGGCTCAACAAGACTTGAGTTTTTAAGAGAAGCAGCAAAAATCGAAGGTGTTTATGTTCCTGAATTTTATAATGTCCAGTATAACGAAGATGGCACTATCAAATCAGTAGAAAACACAGAAACAGCACATGCAAGGGTAAAGAAAAGAATTGTATCAGACCTTGATAATGCTCATTATCCAAAGGATTTTATTGTTCCGTTTATCGATGTTGTTCAGGACAGAACAGTTGGCGAAGTTTTCCGTGGTTGTATCCGTGGTTGTCGTTTCTGTCAGGCAGGATTTATTTACAGACCTATCCGTGAAAAATCCCCTGAAAGAATCAATGAACAGTGCAGATGTATCAGTGATGCAACAGGCTATGATGAGATTTCTCTCTGTTCACTTTCAACAAGTGACTATACAAATATTGAAAAGCTTATTCCGATGCTTTTTGACTGGGCATTAAAGGAAAATATCAATGTTTCATTACCCTCATTGCGAGTTGATAATTTTTCTGATGAGCTTATGGAACAGCTTCAGAAAGTCCGACGTAGCGGACTTACCTTTGCTCCTGAAGCAGGCACACAAAGACTTCGTGATGCAATCAACAAAAATGTAACTGAAGAAGAAGTTTTAAGAACTGCACTCAAAGCCTTTGATGGTGGTTGGACAAGCGTTAAGCTATATTTTATGATGGGACTTCCGACAGAAACACTTGATGACATTAAGGGGATTGCTGACCTTGCACAAAAGGTTGTTGATACATTCTATCGAAATCCAAATAAGGAAAAAGGCAAAGGCGTTCAGGTCAATGTCAGCTGTGCCTCATTTGTTCCGAAGCCCTTTACACCATTCCAATGGGAGCCACAGGATACTTCTGAAATGCTTATTGAAAAGCAGAAGCATCTTTTAAGCAGTACTACAAGCCGTAAAATTTCAATCAGTTATCACGAGTCTAAAACATCCGTTCTTGAAGGTGTGTTGGCACGAGGTGACAGACGACTTGGAAAGGTTATTTATAAAGCTTGGCAAAAAGGCTGTAAGTTTGACAGCTGGGATGAATTCTTTGATTTCTCAAAATGGAGCGAAGCATTTAATGAATGTGATTTAACAACAGAGTTTTATGCAAATCGCCGCAGAGAATACACAGAAATTCTCCCTTGGGATATTATGGATTATGGTATCCGTAAGGAATTTCTTGTTGAAGAAAATAAAAAAGCACATTTAAGCGAAACAACACCTCATTGTCGAATCAAGTGTTCAGCTTGTGGTGCAAATAAACTGAATGGAGGTAAATGTGATGCCAGAAGTTAAAAAATGGGCGATGGATGTAAGAATGTCCTTCGAAAAAACAGGAATGGCAAAGTTTATCTCTCACCTTGATACAGTCCGTTGTATTACAAGAGCAATGAAAAGAGCCTGTGTTCCAATCTGGTTTACAGAAGGGTTTAATCCACACGCATTCTTAACCTTTGCAATGCCTCTTTCATTGGGGTTTGAAAGTCTTTGTGAAACAGTTGATTTTCGTCTTATGGAAGAAGTTGATTTGAAAGAGTTAGCTGAAAAAATCAACAATGCTTTACCTGTTGACATAACAGTAAAAGAGATTTATGTTTATAGTACTTCTCCAAACGATATTCGTTGGGCAGAATACAAAATTTTATTTAATAATCCTGACAACTTGCTTCTTGATAACGCCGAATCAATTCTTTCTGCAAATGAAATTCTTGTCCTTAAAAAGGCAAAGCAGGGTAGAAAAAAAGTTGAAAAAGAAGTGAATATAAAAGAACATATCAAATCTTATGAATTGATTAATGAAAATGATAAATTAATTTTGAATACTGTTCTTTCTTCAGGTACAAGCGTAAATATCAATCCTATGCTTTTAATCGGTGCTTTGGTTAAAGATACTGAAACCGACGAACAGGATGTTGATATAATAAAAGTTCAGTCATTTACAGAGAATATGGAGATTTTTAAGTAATGGCAACATTATTGGTAATTATAATTTTCGTTACATACATTGGACTTGGAATACCCGATTCGCTTTTTGGTACAGCCTGGCCGGCAATTTATACTGAATTTAATATTCCTATATCATATTCAAACTTTGTAACAGGTGTTTTGTATATAGGTACTATTGCATCGAGCCTTTTAAGTGCAAGACTTACGAAAAAAATTGGTACTCCGCTTGTAGTTGCATTAAGCACATTATCTACTGCAGTTGCAATTCTCGGCTTTTCATTTTCTAAGAATATTTTAATGCTTTGTCTTTTTGCAATTCCATTGGGACTTGGTGCTGGCGGTATAGACAATGTTCTCAATACCTATGTTGCACTCAATTACAAGGCAACTCACGTGAACTTTCTTCATTGTTCTTATGGTATAGGAGTCGCATTAAGCCCATATTTAATGGCATTGGCACTAAAACAAAGTAATAATTGGCAGGGTGGATACAGAACAATGTTCTTTTTCCAATCAGCACTTACAATTATGTGTTTCCTGTCAATTCCGTTATGGAAAAAAGTAAAAGAAAAAAAGGAAGAGGCGGGGGAATACGACGAATCAAGGGTTGTTTCAATTCCTGAGCTTCTGAAAGTGCCTATTGCTCGTTCAAGCCTTATAATCTATTTCGGTTCTTGTGCAATTGAGTCAGTATGTCTTGTATGGTGCAGTACATTTCTTGTTAATTCAAAAGGCTTGACTCCTGATAAAGCGGCAGAAATGACAATGCTTTATTTTATAGGAATGACATTGGGAAGATTTTTGTCAGGCACCCTTGCAAACAAGGTTCAGCCAAAAACAATAATTGCAATAGGTGAGGTAATTACTCTTGTTGCAATTCTTTTAACATTTGCGAAAAATCCTGTAATAGTTACAGCGGGACTTTTTATGATAGGACTCGGTAACGGACCTGTATTTCCAAATATGACACACCTGACACCGATTCACATGGGACGAGATGTTGCACAATCCTTTATAGGTCTTCAGGGCGCAATTTCCTATGGCAGTATTTTGCTTTCTCCAATATTATTCGGACTGCTTGCTGAAAGATTAACAACAGATGTTTTCAGCATTTTCCAGATTATTGCTTTAATAATCACAGCCATAGCAACAATGACAATGCTTAAACAGTCAAAACAAACTCAACCAACGGTTGAAAAATGAAAAATCAACCTTTATTACATTTACTTTTTGATTTTTTGCACATACAATGCAGTTGTAACCGGTTAAAAATTTTTCAAAGGAGAAAAAACAATGGAAAAAACAATTGGTAAAAAACTTTATGAATTAAGAAAACAATCAGGCTTTACTCAGGATTATGTTGCAGAAAAACTTCAAGTATCTGCACAGGCTGTATCAAAATGGGAAAATGATATTGCGTGTCCTGATATTATGACATTACCTAATATTGCAAACCTTTATGGTATCAGCATTGATGAGCTTTTTAAAAATGAAGAAGTACAATCAAATGTAAAGTTCGAAAAAGAAGAAAAAGTAAATGAAAATGAACTGATTTTCAGAGTGTATGTGGATACTGCTAACGGTGACGACGTAAAAGTTAATCTTCCTTATTTATTGGTTAAAGAACTTATAAATGTAGGTAAAAATATATCCGGTCTTTTTGCAGGTGTAGATTTAAGCGGAGTTGATTTTGAAAGTATTTTCAGAATGGTAGAGATGGGTGTAATTGGTGAAATAGTTACCGTTAAAACTCAGAATGGTGATAATATCAGGGTGGTTGTTGAAAAATGAAAGTAACCTTTCCGGCTAATGGAAAAACAAAATGTATAAAAATACCAAATTCTCTTATTGCCAACAGATTATCTTTTGGAATATTGAAATTATTTCTCGCATTTAGGCTTCCTTTTGTTTTCAGAATAAAATATAAACATATAAAACCACTTATCAAAAAAGCAAAGCAGTATAAAAATTTTGAAATTGTAAATGTAAAAACAAAACAAGGAGAAAATGTTATTGTTTCTTTATAAAAGTTCAAAAAAACTCTTGCTTTTTTGCTTGACTTGTGATATTATATTTGAGCATTTGCGGTAGTCCGCAGCAAAATAACTATTATCTCGGGTGGTCCTCTGCTGAACTTCGGTACGAACACTTGAAAAATTTTTATCGGAGGTTAGTTATGGACGCATTAAAATTAATGGCACAGGATTGCATTAAAGAAGCAAATCCGGCAATCAGAGTCGGTGACGTTGTTAAAGTACACGTTAAGATTCGTGAAGGCGAAAGAGAAAGAATTCAGGTATTTGAAGGAACAATCATTGCTCGCAAGGGTGCTGGTGTTTCAGAAACTTTCACAGTACGTCGTGTATCATACGGTGTTGGTGTTGAAAGAGTATTCCCTGTAAATTCACCAAACGTTGCAAAGGTAGAGACAGTCAGACGCGGTAAGGTTCGCAGAAGCAAGCTCTATTATCTTCGTGACAGAGTTGGTAAGGCTGCTAAGGTTAAAGAGCAGATATAATCTAATCGTCAAAATGCAAACAAGGCAGAGAGCAATCTCTGCTTTTTGTTTATCATTATTAAAGCCTCCCTTGTTAAAGGGAGGGGGACCGTCGAAGACGGTGGAGGGATTCTTATGGACTGGACCGAAATTAAAATAGAAATCGATGCTGAAAACATTGACCGTGCAGCCGATATTGCAAGTATGGCTGTACCTTATGGCATTTATATTGAGGATTATCGAACTCTTGAACAAGAGGCATGGGAAATTGCAAATATTGACCTGATTGATGAGGGATTACTTGCAAAGGACAGAACAAAAGGCTGTGTTCACATTTATATTTCACCTGAAGAGAATTATAAAGAAGCGATTTCATTCTTGACAGAAAGATATGAAAGCGAAAAAATTCCTCATACAATCGAATATAAACCTTGCAAAAATGAGGATTGGGAAAATAACTGGAAAGAGTATTTTAAACCTATGAAAATAGGCGAAAAACTTCTCATAAGACCTTTGTGGATTGATGATTACGATGCAGAAGGCAGAGCAGTTTTAAGTATTGAACCCGGTCTTGCATTTGGTAGTGGCGGACATAATACAACTCGTCTTTGTCTTGAAACACTTGAAAAGCATATAAAATCAGGCGACAGTGTTCTTGATTGCGGTTGCGGTAGCGGTATTTTGTCAGTTGCTTCACTTTTAATGGGTGCTGATAATGCAACAGGTGTTGATATTGATAAGCTTGCTGTAAAAACTGCTATTGAAAACGGCAAGGTCAATGGTTTTGAAGCACCAAAATACAACATTCTTAACGGTAACCTTGTTGATAAGGTAACAGGAACTTTTGATGTTGTTGTGGCAAATATCGTCGCTGATATTATCATTCTATTCTCTTCACAGGTAGGAGAATTTCTTAAAGACGACGGTGTTTTCATCACATCGGGTATTATTGAACCTCGTGAAGAAGAAGTAACAAAGGCATTCCGTGAAAATAATTTTGAGATAATCGAAAGATATGAAGACGGCGGATGGCTTTGCTTTGTATGTAAAAAGAAATAGGGTGAGAATATGCTTTTTATTGAATATCCGAAATGTACAACTTGTCAGAAAGCCAAAAAGTTTTTAGTTGATAATAATGTGGATTTTACAGACCGTCATATCAAGGAAGATAATCCAACTTATGATGAACTTAAGCTTTGGTATGAAAAAAGTGGTTTACCGTTAAAGAAATTTTTTAATACAAGCGGACTTTTATATAAATCTATGGATTTAAAAAATAAACTGCCACAAATGAGCGAAGATGAGCAATTAAAACTCTTGTCAAGTGATGGAATGCTTGTAAAACGACCGATTTTAATTACTGATACAAGTATTCTTGTAGGTTTTCGTGAAAATGAATGGCTTGAAGCAATAAAATAATTCATTTACCGTCTCTTATGAGGCGGTTTTTATATTGAAAAAATAAGCAATATCAAATATAATAAAGAAAAGGGGAGATTTTATGAAAAAACTGATTTCACTTTTACTTGTATTTGTACTGCTTTTTACATTATTTGGTTGTTCAAGGACTAAAAACTCATTAGAAGATTATGATAATTCAAATTCAAAAGAAATGAGTCTGATTTCTGTTAAGGATGGGTATTTAGTTGATGAAAATGGTGAAGAAGTAGTTCTGAAAGGTGTTAATTTAGGTAATTGGCTCTTGTGGGAAACCTGGATGGGCTTTGTTCCTGAATATACAGAGGATTGGGCTTATTTTGATACTCTTGAAGATTTACTTGAGCGATTTGGCGAAGAGCAAACTAACGAAATCGTAAAAACCTTTGAAGATAATTTTGTTACTGAAGATGATATTGCTCAAATTGAAAAATTAGGCTTTAACTGTGTTCGTGTTCCGTTCTGGTATCGTAATTTTATGACAGAGGATTTAGAATGGCTCACAGAAAATCACGATGATAACAAAGGCTTTCAAAAACTTGATTGGCTTATTTCAACTTGTGAGAAATACGGAATTTATGTAATGCTCGATTTGCACGGTGCACCGGGTGGTCAAAGCAAAAACCATTGTACAGGCAAGGCAGGACGAAACGAGCTTTATGATAATAAAGAAATGATGAATGCGACTGTTGAGCTTTGGTGTGCAATTGCAAATCGTTATAAAGACAACAAAACCGTTGTTGCTTATGACCTTTTAAATGAACCACAGAACAACGGTGGCTATGAGGGTGACTACTCTTGGGCAGCAGAGAGTGAAGATGCAGTATCCCGAACAAATAAAGCCTATGATATTCTTTATAAAGCAATAAGGGAAATTGACAAAAACCATATAATCTCATTTGAAGGTGTTTGGTCAACAACAGTTTTGCCGAACCCTGACGAAATGGGCTATGAAAATATGCTTTATCAGCTTCATCTTTACGATAGTGATAAAGGTATGATTCGTTATAGAGTAAAAGAACTTAAAACAGCCCGAAAGGATTGGGGAGTTGCAGTAATAGTTGGTGAATACAATAATCACGAATGTGAGGAATATGCACAAAAACAATATGCGAAAAATGATATAAGCAGAATTAAATGGAATTACAAAACTTATAATGCAGGTGAACAGTGGGGAATTTTTAATAAAGATGTTGAACGAATCGACATTAAAACAGCATCTTATGAAGATATAATTTCATTTATTCTTGAAAATACAAAATCTTCCACATTTAACTTTAATGCAGAAGAAATGGCAATTCTCAGATAGTTTTTATTGATTATTCGATTGATTAATGGTATAATTTATAGGATATATACTCATAAAAGGAGTTGGAAAATTTGGATATTCAAACTGTTAAAAATACAATCGAAAACGGTAATGGTGTTCTTGGTATTGAAATGGGGTCAACCCGTATTAAAGCCGTTTTGATTGACGAAAAGCATAACCCGATTGCACAGGGTAGTCACGGATGGGAAAATCGTTTTGAAAACGGTGTCTGGACTTATCATATGGATGATGTTTGGGTAGGACTTCAGGATGCATATAAAAACCTTAAAGAAGAAGTTTTTGAAAAGTATGGAGTTAAACTTACAAAGTTCAAGTCAATGGGCTTTTCTGCTATGATGCACGGTTATCTTCCATTCTCAAAAGACGGAAAACAACTTGCTGAATTCAGAACCTGGAGAAATACAATTACTGAACAGGCTGCAGCAGAGCTTACTGAACTTTTCAAGTTCAACATTCCACAGCGTTGGAGTATTGCTCATCTTTATCAGGCAATTCTTAATGGAGAAGAACACTTGCCACAGATTGATTTCTTAACTACACTTGAGGGATATGTTCATTGGATGCTCACAGGTGAAAAGGTAATCGGTATTGGTGAAGCAGCAGGTATGTTCCCCATTGACAGCACAAAAAACTGCTATGATGAAAAAATGGTAGCAGATTTTGATGCTAAAGTTCAGGATAAAGGATATAATTGGAAACTCCTTGATATTCTCCCAAAAATTCTTGTTGCAGGTGAAAATGCAGGCACACTTACTAAAGAAGGTGCATTGCTTCTTGACCCCACAGGTGAATTAGAAGCAGGTTGTCCTCTTTGTCCGCCTGAAGGTGATGCAGGTACAGGAATGGTAGCAACAAACAGTGTTGCTGCAAAAACAGGTAATATTTCAGCAGGTACATCAATTTTCGGTATGATAGTTCTTGATAAAGCACTTTCAGATGTTTATACTGAAATCGATATGGTTACAACTCCAACAGGTAAGCCTGTCGCTATGGTTCATTGTAACACCTGTACATCTGACTTGGATGCTTATGTAAAGCTCTTTGCAGAGGTTCTTGCTAATTCTGGTGTTGAGGTTAATAAACCTGCACTTTACGATATGCTTTATGCAGAGGCACTTAAAGGTGATGCTGATTGTGACGGAATTATCAGCTTTAACTATTATTCCGGTGAGCCTGTAACTGATACAGCTGAAGGCAGACCACTACTTGTCAGAATGCCTGACAGCAAATTCAGCCTTGCAAACTTTATGAGGGCACAGCTTTACGGTACAATGGCAACACTTCGTCTTGGTATGAATATTCTTTTCGATAAAGAAAATGTTCAGATTGAAAAACTTTTAGGCCACGGCGGACTTTTCAAGACTCCTGTTGTAGGACAAAAGCTTATGGCAGGTGCACTTAATACTCCAGTTGCTGTTATGGAAACAGCAGGTGAGGGTGGTGCCTGGGGTATAGCTCTTCTTGCTGCATATATGGTAAATAAGAGTGAAAATGAAGCACTTGAAGACTACCTTGAAAATAAAGTTTTTGCAGAGTATAAAGCAAGTGTAATTGAGCCTGACAAAGCAGATGTTGACGGCTTTAATGAATATATTAAGAGATATGAGTCAGCAGTTGCAGTTGAAAAAGCAGCAATTGATGTTCTTAAATAAAAGGAGAAAAATACTATGAGTTTAAAAAATTATGAATTTTGGTTTGTTGTTGGCAGTCAGTTCCTTTATGGTCCTGAGGTTTTGGAAACAGTTGCAGCTCGTGCACAGGAAATGGTTGATGAATTAAATGCATCAGGCACTCTTCCTTGCAAGGTTGTTTATAAAGTAACTGCAAAGACAAACAAGGAAATCACAGATGTTGTAAGAGAAGCAAATTACGACAAAAAGTGTGCAGGTATTATTACTTGGTGTCATACATTCAGCCCGTCAAAAATGTGGATTAATGGTTTTGTGGATTTACAGAAGCCATATTGCCACCTTGCAACACAGTACAATGTTGAAATTCCAAACGATGAAATTGATATGGACTTTATGAATCTTAATCAGGCTGCTCACGGTGACCGTGAACACGGATTTATCGCAGCAAGACTTCGTATGCCTCGTAAGGTTATAGCAGGTCATTGGACTAAAGATTCAGTTCGTGCTCGTCTTGGCGATTGGATGCGTTCAGCAGTTGGTGTTGCAGTAAGTAAAGACCTTAAGGTTATGCGTTTCGGCGACAATATGCGTGAGGTTGCAGTTACAGAGGGCGATAAGGTTGAAGTTCAGGCAAAACTCGGCTGGCAGGTTAACACTTGGGCAGTTGGTGACCTTGTAAAAGAAATGAATGCCGTAACAGATGCTGAAATTGACGCACTTATGGACACTTATAAGGCAGAATATGACATTGCAACTGATAATATCGAAGCAATCCGTTATCAGGCTCGTGAAGAAATCGCAATGAAGAAAATGCTTGATGCAGAAGGCTGTATGGCATTCTCAAATACATTCCAGGACCTTTATGGTATGGAACAGCTTCCAGGTCTTGCAAGCCAGCACTTAATGGCACTTGGCTATGGTTACGGTGGTGAGGGTGACTGGAAAGTTGCTGCTATGACTGCTATCATGAAAGCTATGGCAGAGGGCAAAAATGGTGGTACAGGTTTTATGGAAGACTATACATATCACCTTGTTGAAGGAGAAGAATATAGCCTTGGTGCTCATATGCTTGAGGTTTGTCCATCAATGGCAGCTGATAAGCCAAGAATTGAAACACATCACCTTGGAATTGGTATGAATGAAAAAGACCCTGCTCGTCTTGTTTTTGAGGGTAAAGCAGGTAGTGCTATCGTTGTAAGCCTTGTTGATATGGGAGGTCGTCTTCGTCTTATCTGTCAGGATATTGAATGTGTTAAACCTATTATGGAAATGCCAAATCTCCCTGTTGCTCGTGTTATGTGGAGAGCAATGCCAGACCTTGAAACAGGTATTGAGTGCTGGATTACAGCAGGTGGTGCTCATCATACAGTACTTAGCTATGATGTTACTGCTGAACAGATGAAAGATTGGGCAAATATGATGGATATTGAGTTTGTTCATATTAATAAACATACAACAGTTGCAGGACTTGAAAAAGACTTATTCCTTGCTGACCTTGCATGGAAATTAAAATAAGGGGAGTTACTTATGCTTGAACAGTTAAAAGAAGCAGTATATAAGGCAAATATGCTTTTGCCACAATATGAACTTGTAACGTTTACATGGGGTAATGTTTCAGGCGTTGACCGTGAAAAAGGCTTAATGGTTATTAAACCATCAGGTGTTGAATATGGTGAAATGAAGCCTGAAGATATGGTTGTTGTTGACCTTAAAACAGGTAAAAAAGTAGAGGGTGATTTGAATCCATCATCTGATACTGATACTCACGTTGCACTTTATAATGCTTTCCCACATATCGGTGGCGTTGTACATACCCATTCGCGATGGGCAACAACTTTTGCTCAGGCTGGTAAAGGTATTCCTGCGCTTGGAACTACTCACGCTGACTATTTCTATGGCGAAATTCCTTGCACAAGAAAAATGACAACTCGTGAAATCAACGGTAAATATGAACTCGAAACTGGTTTTGTTATTACAGAAACTTTCGAAAAAATCAATCCTGATGAGATTCCATCAGTTCTTGTTCACAGTCACGGTCCTTTTTCTTGGGGAACTGACCCATTCAATGCAGTTCATAATGCAGTGGTACTTGAAGAACTTGCTTTTATGGCTTGGCATAATATCATGATGAATCCTGAAATCAAACCAATGCAACAGGAACTTCTTGATAAACATTATCTTCGTAAACATGGTGCAAATGCTTACTACGGACAGAAAAAATAATTTGTAAAGAAGGATTAAAATGAGTAGAGTAACAAATGAAGCAAAAATCAAAAATCCAATAATTGGTGCAGTCCGTGAACAACTTGAACATCGTGCATTCTGGCTCTATCTCCTTTGTGATGAAGCTGGTAAGCGTGGTCTTGATTGGTGGGATTTCGGTAGTGCAGCAATTAAACGTTGTGGTTTAACACATGGTACAAACCTTGTGAAAAAAGGGAAGACAGATAGCCTTGTTGGACTTCGTAAATCTCTTTTCACAATACCTGCACAGATGGTTTTTGAAATGAAGATTCTTGAAAGCACTGATGACAAACTTTCAATCGATTTCCATTATTGTCCACTTGTAAAGGCTTGGCAAAAGGCTGGTTGCACAGATGAAGAAATTGCACTTCTCTGTGATATTGCAATGTGTGGTGACCACGGTATCGGTGAGCAGTATGGCGCAGTCCTTGACTTGCCAAAATGTATCGCAAAGGGCGACGACATTTGTGCTCTTCGTTATCACAAATAATACATAAAATTAATGGGTATTCCAATCAGGAATACCCATTTTTACTATTTTATCATAAACCACAGCATCAGGTTCAATATTAAATAAATAATGTTAACAACAGAGAAAACCAATATGTATTTACCAGTACTGATTTTTTCTTTTGCAACAAATTTAAAAGATATAAGACTTGCCATTGAAGCAATCAATGTACCCAGTCCACCAAGGTTTACACCAATAAGCAAATCGTTGGCATTATCGGTGAATTTTGAAAGCAGAATGGTGGCAGGTACATTTGAAAATACCTGACTTGAAACAACACCAACAACAACCTCATTACCATTGACAATGCTTTTTAAGAAATCGCTGATTGGCTTGATTTCACCAAGATTTCCTATAAAAATGAATAAGAAAATAAATGTTAAAAGTAAACTGTAATCAATTTTTAGAATTGTTTTTCTGTCCCAAATCAACAGAGCAACCAATGTGATAATAACCGTTGCAATACAAGGAATCACACGAAAAACAGTAAGTAATGAGAGAATAAATAATAATGCAAAAATTCTAATATTTAATTTTGAAAAAGCATATTTATCTTGTGATGGTTGAGTGCTTGTTTCACCTTTGCCTGCAATCAAACAGGAAATAATAACAAGTAATAGTGACAAAAAAGCATAGGGGAGTATAGTTGCCATAAAATCACCGATACCCATATTGTATGCAGAGAATAAGTATAAATTTTGTGGATTACCGATAGGGGTTAGCATACTACCAAGATTTGCTGCAACTGTTTCTACAGTGACAATCCATATAAGTTTATCCATTTTGCCTGAAAGCTTTAACGCAGTAACTGTGAATGGTACAAAAGTAATCAATGCAACGTCATTAGTAATCACCATTGATGAAAAGAAACAAAGTAATCCCAGTATTAAAGACAGACCGGATATGCTTTTTACCTTAGAAAGCATTTTTTCTGCAATAAACTTGAAAACTCCAAGATTATTCAGCCCCGCCATAACAGCCATAAGGCAGAATAGCAACCCTAATGTTCTGAAATCAATATACTCAAGATATCCCTTGTTTGGAGTAATAAAAAAGGCTGAAACTACTGCCAGAAAAAAAGATATTATCAGTACGATTTCATCTTTTATAAAATTTTTAGTATTTACCATATCCAACCACCTAAAATAAATGACCTTTCATTTTGAAAGGCCATTTTTGGCGGAGATGAAGAGATTTGAACTCTTGCGCCGCTATTCACGACCTACCGCA
>CALCTT010000083.1 GCA_937906895.1 uncultured Clostridia bacterium
TTAAGACCTCCTTGATTTTTAGTTGTGTGGTCGGCAAACCACTTCTAATATATCAAGGAGTTTTTTTCTTGTCTACTTTACTCCTCGCTGAAAGCTATTTTTTTACCCCTGGCAGAGCCAGGGGTTAACTGTGTTACACACAATAAAAACAGTACTCACTTCAATAAAGAAGTGAGTGCTGTTTTTGTGTGTTCATTTTAAACTATTAACGAATAAAAACAACTTGATAAAAAACAATATTAATCTTATAGTTAATTAGAGTATAGGCTTGATTTGTTACTCAACCGTCGAAAGCAATGAAAAATACTACTTCCAAAAAACATAACTTATTTCAAAAAGACAGATGAAATTGAAATGTAGAGAACGCCAAAACTATATTTTTCTTTAATTTTAATCAAGAAACTTCTTCAATGGACAGTTGTTGTGACTTTTGCAATTTAAGCACAAAGGGAATTTTCCATATCCTGACATATAGTCTCCATTTATAAACCAATTGTATAAGTCCGTTTTTCTTCTCTCTTTAAATTCATGAGCATATGTATCGTTGTAATTTGTAATATGATTTTTCTTTTTATCTGAATTGAAAAAGCGCTGAAGTTCAAGTTCTATGTCATCAACTAATTCGTCTATTTCATTAGATAAAACAAAGCCAACCATTTGCACATAACTATCGTTCTTATCGTTCAAAATGTTACAGATTTGACCTAAATAACTATCTAAAAATGAAACTTGATTTATTAGTGGTTGTTCTAAAAAGATTCTATTTGTATTGAAAACAGAAGCTATTTCAATTTTGTATGTATTTAGAGACCTTAAATCCGTAAATATCGATGGAAAACAAAACGATTTATGGTATTCTTCGCCATTCGCTTTTATATATCCAAGGAAACAATCATATGGTATTAATATACTATCGTACGGTGCCAAATTATGATTTAGTTTGCAAATGGTTTTGTAAATTTTTTTATGTGCATTAATTTTTTCTTTTGCTATTTCCATATCCAAAGAATTGGAGATATCTTTTCTATTAATTGCTATTGTAGTTATCAGAGTTAGAACCGCACCTACTATAACTGAAAATAATGGTGATGATAAAAATTCTTTCATAATAACTCCTTAATATTTAAAAATCTATAGATTATCTTTTCTATAATTATAATCGTACAAAATCGCCCTTTTGTGACAAAAATCTAAACATGATAAAAACACTATCCAAATTTTTGAATAGTGTTTTTATAGAAAGATGTTTATTCTATCGTTATACTCAAAAGTTTGCCATAAATATTATTAGGCCTTTTTATTGTATTTTTATTAATATCAACTTTTATTTCATTAAAAGTCGTTCCTTTTTCCCCATAAAGTCAACACAATACATAAGTGAATAAAACAAGAATACTTTGCGTTTTTCCTCTGTTACATTCACTTCTTCAAGCAGATAATCAACACAATCAGTATCACATTGCATATCAAGTAAAGCTACATTTGTTAGTGCAACAAATGTAAGAGGGTCACCATATCCAATCCAATCTGTATCAATAATTCCCGATACATAATTATTATGTATCAGTAAATTTTTTGTGCTTATTTCATCGAGGTAGGGAACAGGCTTGAAGTTGTTAAAATGATCTTTATTGTTCATAAATGTGCTTTTTTAAAATTATATATCTTTTGTATTATCCATTAAAATATGAATGTGAGGTTTACTTGAAATATCTAATGCATATTCTATACTATATACTTTTTTCTTATATTTGTTGTGATTTAGGATATAATTTATTAGTTTCTTTTCGCTTTCCGTAAAATCATTAAAAGACATATCGCTTGACCAATATAATTTATCAACTCTGGAGAAATCTTTTGCCAAATGGATTGGACAATTTAACATTTGAGAAATTGTATTTACAAGTTCGATTTTCCAATTCGGCATAGTTTCAATGTTTTGTGAATTTTGGGATTGAGCCCAGAATTTTGATGCGGATTTTTTTAGTTCTTGAAAATCATTCGTGGTTGCATTTTGTAAAAGTTCAGCATTGATAAATAATTCATCTGAAAACTGTTTAAATCTTTTTTTAGCAAAGCCTTTAGTTTTAGCTCTGTAAACCACACCGAAAGAAACGCCTAATATAACTGCGATATCAACCATGCTTATGCCATATATCTCTTTTACTGCGTCAAAAATATTTATAGGTATACCTTTTCCTAATTTGTAATCCTCAAACAACACTGTGAGGTCGTTATATGAAATAGAACAATCCTGATATGCTTCTCTTAAAAAGCGAGGCGCATTTTTCCTTTCATAATCAAAGTATTCAATATTTGCTTGCCAACAATCACATTTTTCAGAATCGTCGATTATCTTTTCGCCATATTTATATAAATCACCACCACCGCAACATTCACCGTTAAAATTAAATTCACAGTTTTTACATTGTTTACGTGTTTCCATATGACCGTCTCCTTTCTGTTGACATTTTTATTGTATCATATTACGAAAAAACAAGCAATATTTTAATGATAATACAGGTGGAATGATTTAAAATAAAAAATTTTTAAAATTATTGGAACATTTTTCACTATTAGAGTACATATGTATATAGGAGGGAAAATTATTTTGCACTCGTTACTTCTGTAATGGGTGCTTTTTGATGCCTAAAAATAGATGCTAATATGTTATCTCCTGCAATACATATCAAAAACGAAAGGAGAAATTTAAAATGACAAATAATATTTACTATCGTGAATCTGTACCATAGGATAATTGTCCTATAGTGTAGCGAGCAGGGAACTTGTACGGCAAGTTCCAATTTCCTTTAGGGTCCCTTAATCCCTAAAAAATAAAATTTGCAGAAAAGGCAAAAATAATATTTAATATGATGTTGACGTTATCACGGTTGACCGATATAATTATAGTGAAAGTAGGTGATAGAAATGATGATTAATCAGATAATAGAAAACAAAAATATTTCCAGATACCGTTTATCAAAGAATAGTGACATTCCTTATACAACTCTTACTGATATTCTTTCAGGCAAGGCTGAACTTAAAAAATGTAGTGCAGAAACAGTATATAAATTATCAAAAGTTTTAGGCGTTTCTATGGAAGAACTTCTTGAACCTTGTTTTGTTAAACGCACAAGCTTTGAACTTTTTAAAAGCAATGTTTGTCATAAACTCAAAGAACTTGGTGATATTGATTTCATCATTGATACACTTGAAAGCAATGAAATACAAGACTATTATAACCGTCAATGGTATGCAGAATGTTTTTACCTTCTTGCGATGCTTGACTATGTCAGCAGGATTAATGATGTGCCATATTGTGAAGATTATAGCAATTTGAGAAAACAAAAGCTTACTGAAACTCTGTACCCTGCAAGTATTGTTGCAGCAACCACAGTTTCAAAAAATGATAAAATAATGAGTCAGGCACTCAAAGATGCTATACCTGAATTTTTGAGATTTAACATCATAGAAAATGATTTTAGAAATGTCTACTGATAATCAGGATACCAGATTCATATTTTAAATTGCTTGGTAGTGAATACCAAAAGATAGTCGGCAAGTATTTACTTGTCAGCTTTTTTGATGTCAAAAATCAAGGAGGATTGATAATATTAATAAAACACAAAGACTTGAAATCCGGTTAACACCTGAAAATAAAAAGAAGATTGAGCGTAATGCTTCAAAATGTGGACTATCTATAAGTGAATATGTAACAAAAAGAGCATTAGGCTTTGCACCAAGAATGGCATTACCTGATGCTTTTTTAAATTTCTACGGCAAACTCTGTGAAATCTGCAATAAGGATATGACACCTGAAACCGAAACAAAATTACTCACTCTTATTGACGAAATTCATAGTGAAATACTTTCACCTAAAAAGGAGTTGATTGACCTATCGCTACCACAGGATTCTGGCCAGTAAAAGGCAGACTTAAATCGGTTATTTTATATGCTGAAAATCCCGATAAAACTGTTGATAAAAAGTATCTTGATGATGATTTATATAAGGCTTTACAATATGCCGAAAACGATAATAAAACTGATGAAAAACTTTATGTATCTGCTATTAACTGTCCTGTACAACGAGCTTACGAACACATGATGACTACAAAACTGCATTACGGAAAGTTTGGTGGTAATGTGGCTTATCACGGTTATCAGAGCTTTGCCGAAGGTGAAGTAACTCCCGAAGAGTGTCACAGTATTGGTGTAGAAACCGCAAAGCGAATGTGGGGTGATGAATATGAGATTGTTGTAACAACTCACCTTGATAAGCATCACCACCTGCACAATCATTTTGTAGTTAATTCTGTTTCATTCAAAACAGGCAGAAAATTTGAAAATCATATTTCTGACCATTACAAGCTCCGTGAGATTTCTGATGCTATCTGTAAAGAACGAGGTAAATCTGTTCTTGAAAATGCACCTTTTTATGGTGGCGAAAAAGATGCATATTGGATACACAAGAAAGGAAATAAAACTCACAGAGATATGCTTGGAGAGGATGTTGAACTTTGTTTATCAGTTTCAACCGGTTGGAAATATTTTTATAACGCTCTTAACAATATGGGTTATACCATTGATTATCAGCGTTTGACAATTAAAGCAAAAGGTTGGGAAAGAGGTGTTAGACTTACCAGCCTTGGTTATACTGTTGAAGAAATTGAGGAACGATTGAATGCTAATCTTTACAGTCTCACAGGTAGGGCAACTTGGAACAACTATATTACGGCAAGGGATAAATACTCTCCACTTGATACAATGGCAAAGCGATTGGAAATCAGCATTGAACATTCAAAGAAACCTGATGTAATTTTCGTTGACACAATGTTTCTGCTTATTATATTAGTTTTTCAATTATTAAAAGAAATAGCAGATGCAACACTTATATCTCCTGAAATGAGACATGCTGCAAAGGATGTAAAACAATTTGTATCTGACTATCATTTCTTGACCGACAACCAAATTCATACTACTGATGATTTATTACAAAGTATCGAAGAAATAAAGCTAAAGATTGCAGAACTTGAAGATAAAAGAAATAAGGCAGATAACAAAAAACGCAGAGCAAGTACTCCCGAAGAAAAAGAAAAATACAAAGCTTTGCGTAAAGAGATAACACAAGAAATTGAACCATTGAGAAAAAAGTTCAAACAGGCTGAACAAATTCTTGAGAAATCCCCTCACCTGTATGAATTATTACAGGAGGAACATCGATTAGAAACTAACAGAATACGAAAATTTGAACGCACCCGATGAGGTGCTGTTTTTATTTAGGAGGAAAATATATGAATAAAGTTAATAACATTCAAGGGTTAAGTTATGTCGGACCTGAAAATATTGTACCTTTTGAAGATAACCCATTTGAGGTTCGAGAAGATGAAGAAATGGAAAACCTTATCGAAAGTATAAAGGAGTACGGAATCTTAACACCTCTTGTTGTCAGCAGACAAGGAAGACGAGGTGATGTAATTCAACTTGTATCAGGGCACAGAAGATTACACGCTGCAAAGAAACTTGGTCTTCAAGTTATCCCAGTAACTTATGTCACTATGACACCTGCAGAAATTGCAATCGCAGTTGTAGACAGTAATCTGCAAAGAGAAAAGATTCTACCCAGTGAAAAAGCAAAGGCTTATCAGTTAAAAATGGTTGCCATGAAAAAGACTACAGGACGACCTTCTAAAAATTCGTGCCAACTTGGCACGAATTTACGAACAGATGAAGAAATAGCAGAAAACTCATCTGATAGTGCAAGACAAATTCAAAGATATATTCGCCTTAACAACCTTATCCCTGAACTGCTTACTATGGTTGATGATGGTAGAATAGCTCTCACACCTGCAGTTGAGCTTTCATATTTAAAAGAAAAAGAGCAAAGAGACCTGCTCACAACAATTGAAAGTGAAGAATGTACTCCATCACTTTCACAGGCTCAAAAAATGAAAAGTATGTCTCAGGCTGAAATCTTAAATATGGATGAAATCTTTTCTATTATGGTAAAACCAAAACCTAATCAAAAAGAAACAATCAAAATCAAACTTGAACCTTTTGAGAAATATCTTAAAGGTTATAAAACGCCAAAAGAACAAGAACAATTTCTATTGAAAGCTTGTGAACATTATTCCAGATATCTTATGCGACAGCGTGATAGAGATGCGAGGTGATGTGATTGAAAATATTACAAAGTTATAAGAACTTTATTATTAGTTTTGAAGCAGATATTCGTGGTGAGTGTGAAATACCAAAATCAGTTTTTGAAACAATTGCAAAAGTCATTCTTCCGGAAGTAACAGCTTATTTTGAATCAGAAAAAGGTAAAAAGGAGTATGAACAATATAAGAAAACGAATAAACAATCAGCATTAAATAATGCTGTGTAAATATATAAAGCAGTATCCTTGTTCTTTCAAGGATACTGCTCATCCGCACATTTGAGTTGTTTTTATAAAACCATATAATTTCATCGGGAGGTATTTAATTATGAAAGGTGTAATATATGCAAGATATTCAAGTGAAAACCAAAGAGAAGAATCAATTGATGGTCAGATTAGAGAGTGTACATCATTTGCAAAAAGAGCAGGAATTACAATACTCGGAACATATATTGACCGTGCTTTATCTGCGAAAACAGATAATCGACCTGATTTTCAGCGAATGATAAAAGACAGTTCAAAAAACATGTTCGATACTATCGTTGTATGGAAATTAGACCGATTTGCAAGAAACAGATATGACTCTGCCTATTACAAGCATCTGTTAAAGAAAAACAATGTAAAGGTAATTTCTGCAACCGAGGCTATATCACAAGGTGCAGAAGGCATTATTCTTGAATCTGTTCTTGAGGGTATGGCCGAATACTATTCTGCAGAACTGTCAGAAAAAGTTACAAGAGGTATGACAGAAAATGCACTTAAATGCAAATATAACGGTGGCACATTGCCTATCGGGTATCGGATAAACAAGGAAAAACAATACGAAATTGACCCCCTCACCGCCCCTATTATACTTGAAGTTTTCACATTATATAAAAATGGTAAAACAATGAATGACATTGTTACATTTATGAATGAGAAAGGTATCAGAAATCAAATAGGTGGACAGATAAGTCTTAATAGTGTATCAAGATTGTTAAGGAATCGTCACTATGTCGGAGAATATCGTTTTAAAGATATCGTTAAACCCGGTGGAGTTCCTGCTATTGTTCCAATCGACCTTTTCAACGCTGTTCAGGACCGTCTTAAAATAAATAAAAAATGTGCCGGTCGTTTTAAGGCTAAAGAAGAATATTTCTTATCATCAAAAATATTCTGTGGTGACTGTCATTCGTCAATGATTGGTGAATGTGGAAAAAGTCAAAACTCCAAATTCTATCATTACTATAAATGCTCCAATGCGAAAAGAATCAAAGAATGCAAACGGAAACCTATTCGCAAAGATTGGATTGAAGACATTGTTTTTGAACACGCGAAAAAAATTTTAGAAGATGAAGAGTATATTTCAAACCTCATTTCAGCTGTTATTGAAGAAAGCAAAAAGGAAAACACTATTTTACCTGTACTAAAAAAAGATTTGTCCGATGTGGAAAAGAGCATAAAAAATATGCTCAATGCAATTCAGGATGGAATCTATACTCCATCTACAAAGCAGCGACTTGAAGAACTTGAAAAAAGAAGAGAACAGATTGAAATTCAAATCTCAATGGAAGAATTAAGTCGTTCACAAATCAACGAAGATATGCTTCACATATGGTTTGACAAGATGAAAAACATTGATAATAATTCACCTGATTACAATCATATCTTTTTCCACTTGTTTGTAAATTCGGTAATTGTAAGGGATAACGGCATTGAAATAATGCTTAATTATAAGGATGGAGCAAAAATTATCTCTTTAGAGCAAATGAATAATTTTTTTAATATACGTTCGGATGTCTCGCCACCAGTTCGACCACCTAAGTACAACGGTTTTGATACAAAACTGTTGTACTTTTTTTGTTTTGTGATATAATTGTTTCAATAATATTTTAAATGTAAAAGGAGATAAATATGAAAAAAAATATTGCTCTTCTACTCACTATAAGTTTAATTCTCACATTATTCGGCTGTACTGCAAATAATACTTCTGAAGCACCTTCAACTGAAGCGCCTTCAAGTGATGTTACACCAGAAGAAACTGAGTCCTTTAAATATTTAGGTCACCCTGTCGATTGGATTAGTGATGTACCCTTATCTGAAATCAAATCTATTAAATATAGGACCACATTTGATATTCAACCTAATATGTTTATTACCAAATCGGGCGATTTGTTTTTATTCTCATTAGATAAACTGTTTTCTAATGAACAAACTTGCAAGAAGGTTGATACTGACATGAAATTTGACCGTTTTTATCTTTATGTTGATGATAGAAATCATTCGACAATTGTTTCTTCTGATGGGAATTTCTACCGCTATGATGAAAATGACAGTCAAATAAAAGTTCACGATTTAGGAGAAAATAAGAATCCTACTGCTACTGAATATAGTAAAAATCATATAAACAGCTATGGTGAATATCAAATGGGACACATAATTAATTATGTTTATTATTATATTGAAGGTAATAATTTATATAAAGCTTTATATAGCCTCGACCCATATCCAGAGTTGAATTTTGTTAGCGAAACTATAATTGACACTATCCCTGACGGAGAAACTTTTATATCTTTAGATGGCAAAGTCATAAAAACTGATAAGGCTTTTTATAAAGTTGGTGTCAAAAACCATGATGAAGTAGATAAATACGAAGATGTTGAACCCATTGAAGGTTTGGAAAAAATAGAAGATGCAAGTGAGCAGTATGATGATATTGCATATTTTAATTGGAGCTTCATTATATATAAAAACGATAACGAGCACATATATCAATACAATTATTATTGATAAGTTAAATTTATATCTAATCTTGCTAATACAAACAGCCACTTAAACGCAACCAGACTTATTAATTCTCAACCCACTCTCATAAAATGCAACCTACAATATCAAATTGCAACCTGCCCCTATTTTGTATCATAGGTGGAGTAGTTAGACAAAATAGCAGTTTCAACTTCTTGTTGTGACTGCTTTTTTTGTTTTTGATATAAAGAGTCTATAATTCGACTCCTGTCACTCCGACATCTTAAGTACAATGGTTTTGATAGAAGCTATTGTATTTTTTTCATATAAAAATGCAGAAAACTATTTCATTTATCAATTATTTGTGTTAAAATCCTGCACGGAGGTAATTTTATGGAAAATGAAAACAATTCAAATATTATTTCAAAAGCAAAAAATTTAATAAATACTGCAAAAACTTATTGGCACACTCCCCCAAAGGGAAATTATATTCCATATAAAGAAGTGGCAAGCTTAAGTGGTGCCGGATTCGGTGTTCACTGGACAACTCTTCTTTCATCTACAATAGGTCTTAATGCGGGTAACTTTCTTGTTGGTGCAAGTATTGGTCTTGAACCTATGGATTTGCAGATTATGCTTAATATTGCAAACATCATAGGTATTCCTATCGGTATTTTCCGTGCATGGTATTATGACAACCACAACCTAAAGGGCGGAAAATTCTTGCCTTTCATAAGACTGACAAGTTTCCCTATTGTTCTTATTTCGCTTCTTTTCGTATGGCTTCCGTATGAGCATTTTGAATACTCAACAAAAGTCATTGTTGTCTGGTTTATGTATTTCTTCCTGAGCTTCTTCTCAGGTTTTTACAGCGAAAGTTATACATATTTCCAACAGATTATAAGTCCTGATGCGCAAGAACGAGCGACGGTTATGAGTATTTCTCAGGTTGTTTATTCTCTTGCTCCTACAATTACAGGCTTCCTTCTTCCGACCCTTGCTGCACTCACATGGGGTAACAATAACATCTGGACTTACAGAATAATTTATCCTATCTTTACAATTGTCGGTCTTATTATCAGCACTGTTTTCTTCCGCAAGGTAAAGGAACGTCTTGTTCTTCCTCGAAGAAAACCCGAACCCGTAAGAATGCTTGATGCAATCCGTGAAGTTGCAAAGAATAAATATTATTGGATTATTCAGGCTGCAGGTTGGGTTGTATTCCTCGAATCAGGCTATGGCGTTGTTCTTGGCTGGTCTTTCGTTTATGCAAACGGCGGTGATTACGAAAAGTTCTACGGTCTTGCTACTACCATTATAGGCAATGCGTCATTATGGTCAATGTTATTGGCTCCTCTTGCCATAAAGAAGATGGGTAAAAGGAATCTTCTGATTACCGCAAACTCAATCAACATTATTGTTCTTATAGTTTTATACTTTGTTTATAAAAACATTCTGCTTGTTTGTGTTCTCTGGTATTTTAATACATTCATAAATACCTTCTGGAATATTGTTCAGCATAACATAAGTGCTGATATGAGAGACTATCACCAATGGAAAACAGGCGTCAGAGTTGACGGGCTTTTCGGACCTTTGGGAATGATAGGAACTGTAATCGGTCTTTTTACCGGTATGGTTTATCCTGCAATTTACGAAAAAATGGGACTTAAAAGTGACTACAACATTCTCTATGACGACAATATGAGAAATAATCTTTTTGAGGTTCTCATTCTCTTCTCTGCTTTTGGTGCTTTACTGAATCTCATTCCGTTCATTTTCTATGACCTAACGGAAAACAAGCACAAAGCATATATTCACGTTCTGAAAATTCGTGCTATGTTTGAAAATCACGCATTGGGCGTTCTTGAAGACGGCGAGCTTGAAGAAACTATGGAAATCATTCACGAAGCTCAAGAGCTTTTCGGAAAAGAAAAACTTGTTATTGACAAAACTGCTCTTAATAAAGCAAAACAGCTTCCGCACAAGACTAAAGACGAAAAGCAAATCCGCAAAGAGGCAATCAAAAAAGCAAAAGCAGAAATTCAGAAAGTCAAGGAAACTAATCTTGCTATTGAACGCTCTGCTATCATTATGGAAGATGTCAATAAGTTCTCAGGTGAAGTGGGCAGGGCAAAAATTATGCAGGCACAAAAAGACGTAGAAAAAGATATGCTTCACTATTACGAAGATGTTGCCGTTCAGATGAGAGTTGCTAAAAATCTTCCTAAAAAGACTGCAACAGAAAAAGCAATTCGTGCTGATGCAATTAAAAATATACGAATTAAGAAAGAATCTGCAACGCTTATCAAAAAATATGGTATTGATAATATTAAAGTTCCTGATGAATCTGTCAAAGAAGAGCTTCTTAACCGTGAAACTCACGGATTTGTTGAAAGCTTAAAGGTTAAACAAGAACTTCGTGCTTATCTTAAATATGCATCTGTTTATGCAAGAGTTATCAAGCCATATACTGAAGCAAAACTTCTTCTTACTCAAGCCGAGAATTATACACATTACGAAGAACTTGAACGAGAATATGTTTCATTAAAAAACTAATAATATCTATGAAAAAATCCTTATGATGAAAAAGTCATAAGGATTTTTTGTTTGCACCATTTAAGATAATCATATCTTAACGGTACAAACTGAAAATAACTGGGCAACAGCAAAGTATTAAAACTTCTTGCAACTTTACTGATAACAGGAATAATAGCCTTTACATTTTGAGCGTAACAAACATATTTAAAGAACAGACTTAACAGAAAAAGCAGACCAAATCAGTCTGCTTCTCTCTGTATATTTTATTCTGATATTGCCTTTTACTACTTCAACATACCGTGGTATCTTCCCATCCAATATGGAAGAGTGTATGTTGTGGAACCTTCCATTTCATAAGGTGAATATGCACCGTCAAGCCTAAAGGTTAAACTGTTGAACTTATGGAGTGAACGTTCATCCGGAGCAGCAACTTTCCATTGAAGTTTTGATACACTAAGAACAACGCCTATGAGTCTGATAATTTCATTGTCACTTTCTGAAAACAATGGTTTCATCACATTAGGGTCATAGCTGAGTTCATTTGTTCCGCCAACTCCACAGTCTTCTTCGAGGTCAAGTTCTTTAATATCATCTCTATTTTCATTTGTTGCTAAGTATTTTATTGTTTCAATCGGATGACGTGATAGTGACCATGCGGCAGTATCAATAAGGCTGTTACCATAATAGTCTGTCTTTTCTTCATCGGGGTAAGCCAGCTGATAGATATAATACCAAAGAGGATTTTCACTGAAGCTTATTGAATACCACCAGTCATCAATACCCTCTCTGTAATATGTGAGAAGTTCTTCATCATCCTCCATCTGGAAAAGAAGATAGTAAGCAAGCATAGCCATCTCTTCATCGGAATCGTTAAGAATCATACGATATACTGTCTTTATTGTTTCAGTTTCCATAAATGGTCTGAGTATGAGTGGAATAATCGTTGATACACTTGCGGCATATTCCATAATAGCCATTTTATAGCGTTCCCAGTTTTGTGTCATAATCGTTGCATATTCGTATGCAGGGTCAAGGGCTGCCATACGATATTCGTCTTCCCATTTCTGATTACCTGTTACATAAGCAGCAAGCTTGAATGCTGTCAAAAGAACTGCTGACTGAAGAGGAGCACCACCTAAAGCCTGACCGTTATGGAAGTATGTTCTGTTAAACTTACCCCAGGTTGTAGGCTGACCTGTTCCGTCGCAAAGTGAATATCCGTTATCAACAAGATGCTGAGCAAATTTTTCCATTGTGTTTACAATAAGTGCTTTCAATTCAGGGTCTTCGTCGCCGAGAATATCATAAGCTAACTTATAAATAAAAAGATGACCGATAATTTCGTCTGCACTTGTATCACCCTTATACACAATATCGGTTAAATCATATCCACTGCCCACAAGGTCGTTCCAGAGTCTTTCCGGTAATTCAGCAGAAGCGTCAACAACAACGCCTCTTAAGTTTTCACCGTGAATAAGATATTCATCATCAGATGGGTCCAATGTTGAAACACCTGTTGCGGTGCCGTCACCATTGTGACTCCAATAAATATTACCGTCAAGAGCAAAACCTTCATCCTCAAAAGAATATGTTCTTGCCCAGAAGCCCTCAAGAAGTCTTGTTCTTTTTGCATATTGATTATCTGTTTCAACGGTTGGGTCTTTCCATGAGTCAGAATTGAGAACGGCAAGATTATCAGCAGACATAATGTATGTGCGACGACCTGAACTCATATAAATGTTATTCATTGCTTCAAAGGCATCTGCAGGACTGTTGCCGGGAATGTTCTGAGAATAATCTCCACCTTCAAGAAGTGCTTCACTTGTATAGTATTTACCTATATTCAGGTCTGAAACATTACCGTTTCTTTGTGCTCTTACATAGCTTTCTGTAGTGCCCTGACGCATTGAAATATATGTAAGGAAGAGAACAGCTTCTGTTGAAAGAGTAGCAGTTTTTCGAGCTTTTTCAATTTCCTCGGCAGTTGCATTTGGGTCGTCACGGAGAACTGCATAACGCATAAGCTCACCGGCACCATACATAGCAGTCCACAAACCGTCATTGTCGGTTTCTGATGGGACAAAATCACCGATAGCCTCGTTATAGTACGAATTTGCCACCATACCACGTCTTGCAACATCTTTTTGAGTGTTTTCACTCATAATTGCAGCTTTATCGGTACCATTAATTTCAACCATTTCGATGTGAGTATAACCCTCAGCCATAACTGTCCATATACCATTTCCTCCGTCAGAAAAAATAGCAAGAACGTTTCCGTTGCCTGAATCAGCACTGTAAAAATATCTGTCACCCATAAATCGTTGTTCGATATCACGGGAATTAGTTGCGTATTTATCTGTACGAAGGACACCATAGTCGGTAATTTCCCATACTGCACCGTCAACAGTAGTTACAGCTTTTGCGTCTTTATAAGTGCTTTCATCCTTCACATTTACAGGAACATCGGCACTGTCGTTTTTTCCATAACGAGTAACAATTTTCTGAAGAACATCATTTTCCTCTTCAGCTTCACCGTTGTAATCAGTCTTTTCCTTGTTTGAATCCTTGATTTTTGTTGGTGTAGTTGTAACTGTGAGAACAACAGAAGAAGTCATTCCGTCAGAAGTTTCTACAGTAACAGTAGCAGTACCTTCCTTGAGTGCTGTTACTCTGCCCCATTCATCAACAGATGCGATTTCTTTCGGCTCTGTGCTCCATGTGAGAACACGGTTTGTAACACCAGACGAAAAAACTGCTTCAACAGTTCTTGAATCACCTAAGTCCATTTCCCAGTTCTGCGGGACAACCAATCTCAATGTATTTTCATCTTCGGAACTAACTGCAACAGCAGGAATACACGCTGACCACAGCATAACGATTGAAAGAATCAACGCAATAATTCTTTTCATATTCATATCCCCCTTAATTAACAAATATCAAGACATTAATTACAGTATAATTTTAACATTGACATAAAAGAATTGCAACATTTTTGACTCAACTCGTTAAATGTGCATTTAAACTGAAAAGTTCTTTTGATGCCTTTTGGTGTGCGGTTGCTTTTTATTTTTGTGAGTGATATAATTGTTTTATCAAAGGAGATGTTACCATGAAAAAATTACTGTTATTAATCATTCCCGCTGTTTTAATAGTGGCAAGTCTTATTTTTTCGTA